>JAKPFN010000159.1 GCA_029551395.1 Armatimonadota bacterium
ACGACTTGGCCAAGATTATTAATGTCATAAGCTAATGAGTTTTCATTTAAATTTCTTAATTGGGTCATTACACCATTTTGCCAGATAAATGCACGCCCCGATTCATTGTATATATTTCCACTCCATCCAACAATTTGCCCAATGTCATTAATGGCAGTTGCTCCACTATATCCAGATCCTGGTTCCAATACTCCAAGGTCAATCATTGTTCCATTCTGCCAAAGGAAAGCATGATCACCTCCGCCGCCATCGGAATAAGAAGAAACTCCAACTATTTGATCATTATTATTAATGTCATAGGCATGGCTCCAAGAGTTGAGGTCATCTATTGAACCTAAATCGATAGCAGCTCCGTCACGCCAGAGCATAGCATAAGGAACAGAGTTACTGGAAACACCAACAATATGCCCCAAGTCATTAATATTATTCGCAATGCTACTTTTTCCGGCTAACGCACCAATGTCGGTCATCTGTCCGTTATAATAAAGATACGCATGATGATAATGTCGATAATTACCATCAAGATCAATGTATCCATCATCAATATCGGATCTACCTACAATCTGGCCGGAATTATTTATGGCAATTGCAATACTGCTTTTCCCGCCCAGTATTCCCAGATCAGTTACCGTATAAGCCACTTCTGCCGGACAATTCACAGCAGAAAATACAAAACTTAAGATTACCATAAGTGATAGAAAAAACCGAGTATTCATCTTCCCCTCCTAATTACCTGTGTAGGTATAATTCTTAATAACAGTGCCGCCATTGCCAAGATTATAAAACCATCGATCCACGGGATATAGCTCATGGAATGCTTTCCAGCCATAGGTCCAACCAGAACCATCCCCATCCACCAAATGTTTCAATCCACCATCGCCACTCCAGAACACGAAGGACTCTATGTGGCGTGTTTCACCGTATTGGAGGTATTCCGAATACCAAAAGCCATTGGAAGGTTCCAAATCGATATCATAGTCACTATCATCGTACCTCTGGGTCTCTGTGATTATGATGGGTTTATCAGCCATCCAGATGGTCTGCGGACAAACTTCTTGATGCCACGAAATAGGATTACATTCATCATCCGTAAATCTTTGTAGTCTGTCAGATGACCTTATCCATGTATACAATGGTTTAGTTGCACTCGTAGGATTTTGAATCGGGCCAAAATTCGAATCAAGAAGCATTTGGTACCAGTGCAGCCCAAATACATCGCAAACTTTGCGTATCTCAGTAGGATTTGTTGTATCCCAGGGATGTGCCATGTCTATGTAGCATTTGGGAGACATACATAAACCATTATTAATATCGCATACTACCTTTAACGGATTTCTTTCGTATTGATGAGCTACATTCCAATCATTGATAACATCGTATGCATCTGCCAGGAAATCGCGTAAACGGTGATTTTGATACACACCATCACCATCAAATGGCTCAGCAAGGTAATTATCAGGATACTCACGTTTATTCAGCGGATGCCAACAATAGTATTTATTGTTCTGTGCATCCTTGTAAACATGATTATCCCACCCAAGATGACATTCCGGCTCGTTAATTATATCTATTCCCCATAAGCTAGGATGTGATCCAAACAAATCAAGCCAGTCTTGGATAGCTTGAAGATAATTGGCCAACATTAGGGAATGATCTGGTGATACACTTGACTTATATTTATAATTGGTTCACCTGTTCCAGCGTGACGATAGTTCAATACATCATTATCTTTGTCAAAAAGCGTTTTACGCATGGTCTTGGTTCTACCAGCACCTAATTTATCGTCAAGCCTCGTCCAGTCCATTGGTATATCGTAGTAGTAATGCGGAGCCAGTTGCCAAACTGATCCTTAAAGTGAGTCGGGCCCAATGTAACTTCAGTTACTGTTGTGCCATCGGGCATAAGATAATTGGTGGAGTTTGCCGTTCTTTTATTTACCAGTTCACACACTGCGTTTTCTGGCTTAGATTGCGCTGAAGCAACGGATACAAAAGCCAGAATCAGAACGACTACGATAAATTGGGTACTGCACTTCTTCGACGTAAGCAATAAATTGCTCCTCTCTTCGGCGGGCGCCGGATTTTTACGTCATGAGCGATACTCTGCAGCACGAGTACCGACATTAATAGCCTAATTTTGCAACATTGTCAATACCTGGCTGCCATATTTTTATCCAAAATAAAACTGTGTCCCGAAACTCTTGCTCCGGGACACGGTTAGTGGGTTTATCGAGGTTCGATGTCTGTATTAGATCGCGGGAGAATCAATGGGCTGTCTTCGTAGAGGGTCGATATGCCGATTACGCTCAGATAACCTTTACTCGGCACGCCGGAAAGTCCGGTGGTGTCTACCTTGATGGACTCGCCTGTACCGTCGGTGATTAGGATGTAATTACCGCTGGGGTCTTTATAAGTGATCATTCCCCAGGACTTAACCAATAGACCGATGTTGTTCAGCCCTGTTCCACTTGTGACTCCACACTGGCCCAACGGTGGATAACCAAGGTCAGAACCTCCCAAAGACCGGTTGTTCATCCCAAGAGGCCCCAACGGCTTTTCTGTGTCCGTAATCGTGACTACGGAAGCTACTAGTTGGCGTTCCCCGCTCGATGTAGTGTCCATTGTGCCGATCACATTGACTACACTGCCTCTCGAAAGTCCGGCAATAGGCCAGTTTGGGGCAGAAATGCGAATGCCGCTGTATCTGTCCGGTTCCTCGATGTAGAAGAACCCGCTGAACCTGTCTTCAAGTCTGGCAGCAGGATCAAACCCGGAAGTTGCAATCTTAGCAGGGATCGATACATACGCGCCGTCCGGGAGCGATTTCACGTCTTTCACGCTCTGCCGCACTGCCGGAATCGGCATATCTCCAGCCCAGAAGCCAACCCAATGCAGCTTCTCAGTACAGTACGTGAATCCTGCAGCAACCTGACCGACCGAAGAACTCAAGTTGTAGGCTCCGCTGGATGTAAGTCCTCCACAAGCATTGACGGAAGACCAGTTGATCTCCTGCGCCTGGACAGATGCTGCACACAGCACAACCAGCACCAGTAAGATTGTAAAACATGTTATTCTCATGGTGGTCCTCCGATCAGTCATAGATCTTCACTCCGCCATAGGCATAGGTCTTAATCATACCTGTATTCGGGAGTGAGATCTTTCCTGCCAGACTGGCAGTTCCATCATAACTGGTTATAGTAATAGATGGCCCAAGAGTGACATTAGAGCCTCCTGTTCCGACAAATCCGCCTCTTATCCACAACCGTCCACCGGATGGAGTAAACCAATCACCTTCGTAGAGCGTGTTATACGGAGCATAGATATGACCAAGCTCTAAAGTACTCCAACTGCCATCCACATAAATATAGTTAGTCGGAGAACTGTATGGATAAGACCTGTCAATAAGGTGGTCGCTGCCACCTGGAATCTCGTCAAGGTTATACCAGCCATCACTGTTTCCGCCCCACCCTACATTCAAGTAGAAGTAACGAGACATAGTATCTCGATAACCGCATGCAAGAACTGTATGCGCGGAAGTTGAGAGCACAACAGGCAAACCTCCCTTAATGCTCAAGGCCATCATAGATTCATGATCTGAAGTAATCTCAGTTGTGCCTTTATACCGGAAGAATGTATTCATTGCTTCTGCACTAGGCCATGCAACTGATCCATCCAGTTCGTAGTTCATATCCACAGCAACTCCGCAGTGATACATCAGGGCAGCCACATCATCATTTGGCGATGTTATTCCAGAAGCAGGCATGTTTTCCCAGTTATATATCTGAGCGCCGAAGTTGACTGCGTGACCGTATCTGACAACACCCCACAAATCATTGTAAGAATGAGAACCATAACCAGTATGCGGCCAGCTATGGAATCTCATCTTTATAGCCATAGATGTTGCTGTACAACCTACCGGAACCTCATTCCCTCCGTTGCGTAATACCACAAGATCGTTATAATATCCACCTTGATGCCAAGGTGCGGTATCCCAGAAGACATATGTGGTACCCACAGCAGGTCTAGGTCGGAAACCGGAACTTAAATCAACACGCAACCGCTGCCAGTTGGGATGGACATCCGTAGGCATCTCCTCTGCCAGTTGCGCAGACAGGTAGTTCCAGCGAGCAGCCATTGTACGCCCAAGGAAGAAATGCATGTAGTTTAGCTCTGGTTGGTCCCATCTGAACTCAGCCTGCGAATCAAAAGCGATGATAGGGTCTATTCTGTCATCACCCGATACGACAACATAACCTCCCGGCTGGTATTTGATTACATACGCTAGAACAGGCTTGTCAGCAGGGCGCTCAGAGACCAGGTCTTCCTGTGATACCAGGTAAAGCACCTCAGGACTGGTCAGCTTGTTTAGCATCATTCCTCGCCGATTCTGGTCGAATTTCAGGTTTGGCGAATTGATTTCAGCCGCCAGCCATGATTTGGCAACAGCAACTGCCTCGGTTTCACTGACCGGAGCAGCATATCCGCTTACTGCCGTAAAGAATACAGCCATACACAATACAGCAGCAAGGAGTAACCGTTTTGGAATCGTTTTTGTTTGCATAAGTCACATCTCCTTGCTTACTGTAAGGTCACTAACACCAAAATCTGCCCTTTCTGACCTTTTTCAAGCCGCTGCATAGCCTTGCCAAGGATAGCACCGGCTGCACGGGTATGATCAGAGGCTTTCATCGCATAACCGGGAACATCGGAAGTGGTGAGGAGGTCACCTGGTTCGATTCCGGCTGTTGTTGCATCGACATTGCAGTAAACCCGTCCGGCAAGAGCGACATCATGATCGAATTGACCAGCTCCAAGGCGGACGCCTGAACCAAGCTGGTTTGCTCCAGCCACAATACCGGCTACTTTGGTGTCATAAGCCTTCTTGCTGATAGCCAGCTTGCCAGGATTATCAGGATCGATAATCAGAACTGTCCCAGGAACGATATCATCGTCAGATACATTGAAACCTTCAGCATAATCGAGACCTTCGCCCAATTCGAGAACTGTGTTGCCTGAGATTTGGCTTACTATTCTCACATTACCTGTAAATGATGCTGCATAGCTTCCACTGGGAGCGCGGACATCGAGTCTGGTTCCAGGTGTAGTGGTGCCAATACCCACGTTGTTGTTGGAAATTGTCAGGATATCAGCTCCGCTAGAGGTTCCGAATCGAAGGCCGCTATTATTCACAGCCTTGATGTAATTATTGGTGTCACCAAGAAATACACAGGCTTCATTACCTGCCATTGCATAATTTCCAGTACCTCGCACCAAAATATCACCATTATCAACTTGCAGCTTCTTGTATGGATTGATAGTGCCTATACCTACATTGTCAGAAATAAGCGCTACTCTGGTTGCGTTAATTCTCAGTTTGTTATCGGCGTCTTCCTGAATATAAACGTAGTCACCATCGCCGAAATTGATCTTGCCAGAGTAGTTGGTTGTTCCGGTTGGCCCTAAGAGCCTGAGGGTGTTGAAATTACTGGATTTAACTGTAAGTGCATGGGTTGGTGCATTTGTACCAATGCCCACACCACCTGATGCACGAATTATAAATTGATTAATATTACTCGCGGAAATATCTTCATCTGTACTGTCGCCCCAAACGAACGATCCATTATAGAGCGCTTTTGCTCTTCGGCCGGCTGCAAAACTGTAGTCACCAGCGGCTTCATTCTGATAACCGCCTGGAATAGTCGAGAAGCTGCCACTTGATGTATTCTCGCGTCCACCGCCTACTGTGGCATAAGTTTTATCACTTACCGTACCGGCATCATCACCAGCCTGGTTAGAGACTCCACCACAAACAGTGCCGAAGTCATCAGTAACTTTGTTTGGGAAGTATGTAGTTCCATATAGTGGTATAGTGTTGCGAAGCCCACCTCCGCATATAGTTCCTCCAATCACACCTTCTGTTATAGCGTTACAACTGTAACCACCAATTAAGTTCATACTGCCCACGATCATAACATCAGTTCTCAATGTGCTTTCAAGACGTAATCCGCGGATGTTGCCCGCCCTAAGATCAAACGGCTGATAGTCAGTTGTTCCTATAAAGTTCGTAGCCGGATCTGTTCCGCTGTTACCGGTCAAACTCCAACCACTGTTACCTGCGCGCAATGCATAGGGAACAGCAGTGAACTTCATCTTCGGTAAAAGCGGCTGTGTTCCGACAAGCGTTTCGAGCCAGACATCGCTACCTTCGAAAACTGATGATGGAATAGATGAGATAATAGTAGTGAAGCAGCCGCCACTCGTGACGACTTTTCTTGCAGGCGCCGTCCATAACAGGTTGTTAGAACCATCGTAAAATTTGAACTGCACCGAATAATCGCCATCGGCAACAGGCAGTCCCGATGCGTTGGTCAGCTTACCCTGGTAAGTGATTGCATCTGGTACAACCTGGCTGAATGCAGCACATACCGACAGCGCCAATACAGCAAACACCAGGCATGGTAAGATACGTGAAAACATTCTGCGACCTCTCCTTCTCTCCTTTAGTGTCTTTTGATTAGTTTTCGGTTGCATATCGAAGTTGGATATCGGCCAGTCTAATGTTCAGAACAATAAATATACCTTTGAAGTATATGCTTGCCTGGTTGATTTGTCAAGGGGTTTTTATAATTGAAGTCGAGACTTTAACAGATTCTCGAATTCAACTATATGAGGTATCACATTGTGAAATTGCCAATATTTACTGCTGGGATAAAACAGTAATATCATCAGAATTCCGTATGGAAATTCTGCGGATATAATCACTGCCAACCTTATAAGGCCTGATGATCCCAGTTACCGCTACACAAGACCAGTTTCTATATACAGATACTCCGGATGGAACCTCGCACCGGACATCCGATCCTGATCCATCATCAATCACAAACCAGGTTGGTTGATCAGCAGGATCAAATTGCTTGATCTTACCCCAGGTTCTAACGAGTAGCCCAATATTATTGATTCCTTTACCACCTGTAACACCTTTTCGTCCAACTCCGAAACAGTCGAAAAGGTCGCTGCCACCCAGAGATCTGCAGGTTATTCCAAACGGCATAATCCTGCCATAGCCTGCAGGGCTTACTATGGTTGCTTGTATGTACCGCTCGCCGTTGGAATCCGTAAGGATAGTTCCAAATACATTTACCTTCTGGTTTACGTCAGTCAGTCCATGAGCTGGATCCTCTACCCGTATCCCGCAGGTCCTGTTGTCATCTTCTATATAAAAAACATTGTCCCAAACAGCGGTAACAGTTCCGCCAACAATATCTACATGCCAGGAATCTGCTGCAAAGGTGATATCCTGTATTAAATCACCTTTTATGCCTATACTCTGGTTTCCGCCTGCTGCAATAGCAATAAATCCAGAATTAGGCTCCGGTACATTGCATTGATAAAGGTCATTTCTGCCCCAGGCTACAATAGATCCGTCTGATTTGAGGCCCAGACTATGATGATTACCTGCTGCGATGGCAATGAATCCCGAGTTTGGATGGGGAACATTACATTGCCCGTAGGTGTTGTCTCCCCAGGCAGCAATAGAGCCGTTTGATCTCAAAGCAAGGCTGTGATAATTGCCCGCTGTGATTGCTGTAAAGTCAGCGTTTGGCAGTGGAATATTCCTCTGTCCATACTGATTGCTGCCCCATGCAACGATTGTGCCATCGGCTTTCAGTCCAAGACTGTGATCGTATCCTGCTGCGACTGCGGTAAAGTCAGAATTCGGAGATGGGACGTTGCATTGTCCAAAAGCATTATCACCCCAGGCAACAACGGTGCTATTTGTCTTCAAGCCAAGGTTATGATACTTACCTGCAGAGATTGCAGCAAAGTCCGAGTTCGGGTCTGGTACATCTAACTCATTGTGCTGGTTAGAACTCCCCCAGCCAAACACGGAACCATCTGACTTCAGCCCTAATCCATGATCGTATCCTGCAGAGATTGCAATAAAATCAGAATTTTGAGCAGGCACGCTGGCCAGTGAATGATCGAGAGGCGACCATAAAGCAACTGAACCATCAACTCTCAAACCAAGACCGTAGAATTTATCTGTAGCAACTGATGTAAAACCAGCGTTAGGAGAAGGTATATTACATACATCGTACCAATCATGTCCCCATGCAACAACGGTTCCATCCGATTTCAGCCCCATGCTATAAAGACCAAGGCCGAAAAGGTCTGCAGCTACCGCAACAAAATCTGAATTTGGAGCAGGCACATTGAGCATGTCATAGTAGGACTGCCCCCATACTGCAATGGAACCATCAGCCCTGACTCCAAGACTATGGGCCATTCCAGCAGCTACTGCAGTAAAACCGGAATTTGGAGATGGTATGTTGCATTGACCTTTACCGTTGTAACCCCAACCTACAATCGAACCATCTGCTTTGAGGCCAAGGCTGAAGAACCTCCCTGCAGCAATTGCTACAAAGTTAGAGTTTGGAGTGGGTACGTTACACTGACCATAATAGTTATCTCCCCATCCAACTACCGAACCATCGGATTTAAGCCCAAGACAATGGTTGTATCCAGCAGAGATTGCAATAAAATCGGTATTTGGCTCAGGAGGAGTAAGAATACCTCCCATATTCAATCCCCATCCAACGATTGTGCCGTTGGATTTAAGGCCAAGGCTATAGTAATCTCCTGCAGCGATTGCTATGAAGTCTGAGTTGGGAGATGGTACATTACACTGACCATAATAATTATATCCCCATCCAACTACCGAACCATCAGATTTTAGAGCAAGGCTGTGACCATATCCTCCGGCTGCTACTGCAATAAAATCCTTGTTGGGAGTTGGTGCAACACATTCACCAGAACCGTTTGATCCCCATCCAATGATGGATCCATCCGATTTGAGTCCCAGACAGTGATTTCCTCCCGCAGAGATCGAAACCAGTTTATCAGCAGGTCCTACAACTTGTTCACCCCAACCAATTACTTTACCTGTTGCAAGTGCCCATCCGGGAACAGATGCTCCAATTAGAATCAGGGCAATTACAAGATACTTGAGCTTGCTTACTACCAAATACATTCTTTACCTCCCTTATTTATTGGAGATGAAAAGACGAGTGCAATTAGGTAAATGGAGTATCTGTTTTATTCGACAGTGTTCTCATGGTTATGAATTTTTGGCAGCCATGCACAATCTATTCTCATAAACCTTGACTAGATCACAATGAATTTTGTTCCTGAAGTAATAGATGGATATTTATACATATAAACTTAGGATTGCAGCAGTCAAGAGGCCGTATTAGTGGATTTTAGTCAGAAAATGGGGCTGTAGGAACCTGGTCAACCACGCGCTTCCCATCCGGTCTACTGGATTTTCATCACATCAACCGGCCATAGCCTTGTCCGTTGCGGTTCCCACAGAATAGGATTATATAGAGATCTTACGTTTATTGGAGCTTCACTACATCATTAATACTGCGGGCTTTGATGGCTCTAATCACTCCGTTAGGCGAATCTTCAGCGTATGAAATGCCTACCACGCTTACAAACTTGCCAACAGGGTTTTCTCCAATGCTTACTGGAATTTTTCCGTAGACTTTGATGCCGGTTCTTCCTGACCCATCGCTCAAATTAGAGCCATCATCTATGTAGAAGTAACCGGTGGTTGAATAAGTGCATCTTCCAGCCACCTTGACCAGCAGATTCACATTATTCAAACCTATTCCACCCAATACACCCTTTTGCAGGCCCTTTTCCTGTCCTCCAACTGATATACAAGACATGCCAAGAGGAGCGACAGACACCGATGGCTCTGGACTGATAACACATTGTGCATTTGCAAGTGTAAGCATGGGACCTGAACCATCCAGACTTCCTGTAAGCGTGACCAGTTTGCCTTTTTCCGGCTTGGCAGCAGTCCCAATAACCCGAATCCCACAAGTGCGATCAGCATCCTGGGCAAAAAAGGCGTCTGTGTAGGCTACAGAAACCACAGCAGGGAATGTTACATAGGAACCCTGCGGTAATTCTCTTGCCTGACCTATACTGGCAACGGGAGTGGGCACCGGAAGCAGTGTCCAAGTGTATACCTTCATAGGTTTGGCATAGTTGACGATCATCGGATTCGCGTCTATTACACGCAAGAGTAGTTTGGAAGATGGGTACTTCACATCAATCGGGGAAAGTGTAATGCTCTCACCACTGCCAATCAACACTCCATCCAAAACCCACTCTCTTGTAAGATACTGGTAATTCTGTCCTGCTGCAGAAAACGTCATCTGGGAATCAACTGTGATGGTACCCGTTACAGGAATGACCTGATCCACCATAGGAGCGTAATTATGTATTGCCCTTACATGGGTTTCTTTGCATACCGGACAGAAACCGATCGCCAGACTACGCATCTCACAGTTAAGAACCGGCCGGTATACTCCAACAGTACAATAGTATGCCCCTTCGAATAATCCAACCTGGGTTGGATAACTGGATTGAGGTATGGTTGGAATTGGAGTAGATGGATCGATAAAACCTTTCCACTTGATAAGGTCACGATTGGTTTGTAAGGTAACATTAGGTTCTGATGGCTCTGGGCCGGAGTACGAATCAGACCCGTAGTCGTATTCATCTGCAAGATGGGCATACGAATGTCCGACTTCATGAATCAGTATATACTTAGCGGAAGAATGGATCGAGGTGACAGATACAGACCCGCCGGAGCCGCCGTATTTTTCATCATTGACTATCACAAAAACAAAATCATAGGTTGGTACCCTTGCTGCGACATAACTGAACACCTTGCTGTTATCAACTGCCAGCAAGCGCTCCATATCTGCCACCCAATAGCTTCCATTGAAGATGGTATCGACATATATACCAAGCGGCGGCTTATCAGCGCCACTCTGGTTGGATATGGCACCAACAAGATAAACATTTACCACATTAACATAGGTATCCCATGGGGATGTATTCAGCATGAAGTTGATCAGGTTGATAGCATCGTTGCGAAACTTGGTCTGTTCAGCAGCAGTGTAACCATCTCCAGTCACAACTAGCGTCAGTCGCTTGCTATCCGGGCCATTATCCACATATTTCTCGATAATCTGGGCAGAAACAGTCGATATGGTTAATGCAAAGAGCAATAGACATGCAATGGAGAAATTACGCAATGTGTTATATGCTCTCATTGTGTCACCTCCGGCATTCCAGGCAGATCAGAAAGCGGGATAACCAGCAATTCCTTAATATCATCTGATGATACAGGTACTGGCGATAATCCCGGAAGCAATTCCTGCCGAGATTTTAACGCTTCGGGATCATTTACAGCCGAGAGCCTGAGCGTTTTAGCCTGTGGAACATACGGAACTCGGACAGCAAAGACAACATCAGGAGCCGGAATCACGCCGCCAATCAGCTCATTGGAGCCTTCTTCCTTAGGCGCATCCCAATGGATATCGCGAACAACATTATAAAACGCCTGAGTAAGCTGAAGCCCGTTATCATCAAGAAGCTCGGCCATTTGCGGCTGGATATTTGAACTATAGGCTGGCTTCAACTGCCCCGGAACAATGGTGGAATTGAGCACTTGAATAGCTCCATTCTCTTCTCGGCAGATTAAAAGCAGAAATGAAGGAGACTCTTCAATAGTTGGTTGCTTTGTTATATCAACAGGGCCTTGAATAGAAGCTGCCTGATGGAGGCAAATTCCAGATGTATATGAAGCAAACCCACCTGTAACAATACCGGCTATGCTTTTATGAAAGCATCCGATTATATTAAGGCCTATACGGGCTGCATCGGGAGTAAACGGTGTTGATGATGGTTCAGTTGAGTAAACGGGTGCGGCAATAGCGGCAAGGCAGAGCACGAGTACCACTGCCGCGGACAGTGGCAACCTTCTCATATCCATCTCCTTTCAGAGTGTAAGCATTTTTTCAGTAGTACTCGCAGTGTATGGCAGGTAAACGTGAATGTCAATAGGGAAATTCACGTTGCTTTAACACCCTGGTCCGTAGTAATCGTTCGTACAGTTACCTGACAGTAGAGGCTTGTCTCCTACTACTTATCTCTCCATTTTATTTAGTAGAAATTTATTCCATTTCGATCAACTTTCTGGAGGTATTTAGATGTCCACAGCGAAGGCTTTACATAATACATATTTTATCTCTTGGGAAACTGCTGTGAGGAATCATCGTGTCAACTAACGCTTTTAAGACTACACGCCCGGATGGTATAGAAACTTGTTTCTATAAGAGCAATGAGAGAAATACCGCACGCTATGTATCTGACACTGTCGTACGAGAAGAAGCTCTTGAACATGGCAGGTTAATCGGGCTTTATTGGTCTGCAACCGGGCAGGTTCAGAGGGAAAACATAACATCAGGACTTCCAAAGATGGATTCCCTGGAAAGGCCAATCCATGTATTCGAGCTTGAGATCGATGGACAACTTCTGCACAACCGATGGGATTGGGTCCAAGCTTCAGAGCGTCCGGGATCAAGACCTGGAACAGTTGAAGCGGTGGTCGAGCTTAAACATCAGATAAGACCGATATCAGTAAAAGTAGTAACCAGACTCGATGGCTCACCAATACTGGCCAGATGGCTTGAGATCACAAACACCGGAGATAAACCTGCCGCGCTTTCGAAGGTGTCACCCTGGTCTGGGCTTTTATGGAATAGCCCTTCAGAAGTAAACCCATCTGTAAAAGATGGAACCGGGCACAAGTTTACACTAGGATATCTTGCTGGTGAGAAATTCGGCCATGAGGGACACTTCATCTGGAGAGACATCCCCACAGAAAAACTTCGCATCGAAAGGACCAGAGGCACCAACTACGGCACACCTTATTTCATTCTCCGAAATGAGCTTACTGGGGAAACAGCCTTTGCAGCGCTTGCTTGGTCTGCCAATTATTATGCAGAGTTCGCACACAGGTTCGACAGTTGCTTGTTCTTCTCGATGGGTCCTCTCGGGCCTGCACCTCTAAGGGTAATTAAACCTGGAGAAACCGTACTCTCCCCTGAGGTTCATTTAGGTCTGATGCATACAGATATGGATTCTGCAGTTCAGTCCTGGCACAGACATGTTAGAGCATCAGTAATTCCTCCAAGACCAGAAGGTAAGAGCATGTATACAGTAGCCGGACGCGTAGTGGAAGAACCTGGAGATTGGATACTCCGCGAGGTCGATATAGCCGCCGAAATGGGTGTGGAATCTTTTATGGTAGATGCAGGATGGTATGGCAAACGGTTCGACAAATGGTGGGAGCAGCGCGGAGACTGGTGCGAGGGAAGTTGGCTTCCCGGAGGACTCGCAGGAATAAGACAATATATACATGATAAAGGTATGCTCTTCGGACTCTGGATGGAACCGGAAACCATCGCAGAAAAGAGTAAACTCAGTAAAGAACACCCAGACTGGGTTATAAAAACGGATGATGGCCGCCGCGCTGGCGAAACTCAGCTCAATATGGGAAAACCCGAGGTGGCCCAGTTCGTCCGGGATGAAGTAATTAGAGTCATCCGGGAACACAAGCCGGATTTCTATAAACTCGATTATAATGTAGTGGTCTACGAAGGCGGTCAGAATATAATAGACGGCTATGCTGAGCATGAAGCCTGGAGGCATTATGAAACACTCCACCAGCTCTTTCGTCAGGTAAGGGAAGAGTTTCCTGATGTTGCGCTTGAGAACTGTGCATCCGGTGGAGGCCGAAACGACCTTGGAATGCTAAGTGTATTTCATTACGCCGCTGAATCCGATTGGAGCCTTATGCCCTTTGGTATCCGTGCAATCAATGCGATGACACTCTTCCTGCCGCCCGAAGCTCTTGCTTACTACCACAACCATATTTACACGGCGCACCTTATGGCGGACTTGGACACTCATTTACGGGTCACGCTTTTTGCAACGCCTGTGTTCGTCGGATTCGGTGCACAGTCTGCAGACAGGTCCACATCTTATTTTAAAAAGACTAAACGATATATTGAACTTGCAAAAACTTTCTGCAGACCTGTGATGGCCAATCATCCCGTGGTATATCACCACACTCCTGATATTGGGCTTCTAAATCCGGCTGAATGGTGCGTTCTCGAGTATGGATTGGAAGATAAATCTCGTGGTTACTGCGGAGTGTTTAAGCTGAGCGGACACGGACAGAATGAATATATATTAAATCTTGGCGGAGTGGATATTAATCGAAGTTACGTGGTAACGTTTGATAACAGAAATCAATCAGTAACGCTTTCCGGATGGGAACTTGCAAACAATGGAATATCCATTAGCCTTGATGCTCCACTTACATCAGAGCTTGTTCTTTACAAGGCATTAGATTAAGTTCAGAATTTTTGCAATTACTTCTAAAAAACCTATTGACATAGGGAGGAGAGGTTTGGTAATATAAGCGAGTCGCCCAGTGGGGGTAGTTAAACCGCTGGGCGATGTCCTTGGCTGGGGCAGGAAAATCGTTGACAAAACGGGCCCAGTTAGGGTATAATATATT
>JAKPFN010000002.1 GCA_029551395.1 Armatimonadota bacterium
CGGTTAACGTCCAAACGGGTAGCGTCTGGTACGAGGTTGTTGTGCGGTTTTTACCAGCCGGACGGTCATTCCTGCGCCGTTCTTCTCAAACTGTACATCATCAGTCAGAGCTTTCATAAGAGGGATTCCCAGTCCGCCAGGTTCAGTCCTGGGTCGTGCGTTTATTTCTTGTGGGTCAAAGCCGGCTCCTGCATCGGTTACTTCAGTAACAACAGAGCCTTTTGTAGAAGATATCCGAATGCTGACTTTGTCATCAGCACCATGAGGAGAGCCATGACGGATGGCGTTGGCGCATGCTTCGGTAACAGCCAATTTGGCATCATGGACCTCGCTCGGGTCCATTCCCGCGCAATCGGCCAGGCAGCCAACAATACGCCTCATCCATGCCAAATAATCCGGGTTACTCGGTATACAGACCTCTGTGATTGTCGCGCCGTATGCCATTTTTCCTACCCCACCTGTTTCTGTATAATCCGGCAGTCTGTGCGCGACTTGCAATCCGTCTCGCCCTTACCGAAATTCCAGCGTCGATAATCTATCACAGTGATCATTGACTGTCAATGGATCAGGTCAAGATTATGTGGGGAATATTTCCATCATGTCTGTCTCAAATTTTTTCATGAGAGTCTGCTGGTTAGTAAAGGCTTAAACTTACTGACCTAACTGTTGGGCTAGTTGAGATTATTGCGCGATATTGTTGAGCAGATAAAGAACATTGCGATTGCTTGTTTAATATCACTCAACAACAGGGTAATAGCGGCGTAGCAACCGTGCTTATGTTATACCCCGCGCTATTTTGGAAGGAGGCAAGGACATGATGAATAAGATGATTTTTGCCCTGCTTGCAGTTGCCTTCGTTATGAGCAGCGCTTGTGCCGACAAACCAGACGAACAACTGCCCGGTCTAATCTTGGGCAAAACAGGAGAACTGTTGGAAATCCGGCTGGAACAGCCCGTCAAGGAAGGCACCTTATTCGAAGTAAGGCCGCTCTTGAGCGAGCCGCCTGTAGCAGAAGCCAGAGTCGTAAGCTGCACGAAAGAATGGCCTTTCGTCGCTTTGGCAAAGGTATCGGAAGCTGATTACAGGCAGGTAATCCCTATCGGCGCAAAAGCCTATGCAGACTTGTCTTCGGTGCACGTTCCTTATGCGCCGCCGCCGATGTATGAAGGCAAGTCTTCGAGTGACCCGATGCGCTTCTCCATCCAGTTTGGGACATTCTATCCAAGGCTGCCAAAAACCCGTATCAATTACTCAGATTACTGGCAGGAATACAGGCTAAACTACTCTTTCCTTAAAGCTCATAACTTCGAAGCCACACTTTCTACAGGTTATCTCAAAGGTAAAGGCGATTCTCCCGCTGTGGATGGTGGTCTGGTGACTAAAAGTAAAGAGGTAGTTCCCTTAACACTGCTCGGCAGGTTCAGAACAGCCAAAGTAGGCAACACCTGCCTGGTTCTCGGTGCCGGCGGCGGTGTCTACGGCATGAGGACGCGCAGAATTATGGATGATGTCATGACCTCAGACAGCACTTATACGTATGGATACGAATTTACTGCCGGTTTAGAGTCTCGCCACGGATGGCTGCTGGAGCTTCGTTACAGAGATGTACCTGAGACAGAGATTCAGGGATTCTCACTGGGACTCGGAGCCAGGTTCTGAAAAACTTTCAGGATTATTTTATGATGACAGCAGCGGGAGGCGGTAAAAAATCGCCTCCCGCCGTTATTTCTGTCCTATAACTGATGCATCTAAATCCAGATTAAGGACAGGAGAAAACAGACCTGCTTCCCAGCTAAATAAGGTCAAGCTGAGATGATAGGCTGCCGACTCCTGAAAGTTTCTCCAGTGCAATCTTTGCAGCTTTTTTGCCTGAAAGCAGCATCCCGCCGAAAATCGGCCCCATCCTTGGAGTTCCATGGAACTGCGCGCAGGCCATTCCGGTGATGATAAGCCCGGGGTAAACCTCCCTTGTGCCTTCCACAACTCCTTCTTCACCAAGCTGCGCGTTCATAGTGTCTTCGCCTTTGATCTGGACAATCCCACGCCTGGCAAGGCAGTTCAAAACGACAGCCTCATGCCCAGTGCTGTCCATCACTATCCTGCTTGTGAAGGTAAGCGGGTCTACGTGCAGGTTGGTCATCTTGTATGCTGTATCATTGGCTACTACACCGGCTACTTCCCGGTTTTCATTGAAGTAGATATCCTCTATTGAGAACAGGTTAAGCAGCGTGACGCCGCTATCGACGGTCTTTTTGATAAGCGCTGCAGCCAGAAGCACGGACGGAACGACTAAGTAGCCGTCGAGTTCGTTCGCCTTAATGTCTATTTCAGCCAGAATATCAGATACTTCACGCTCAAGGACGACTTTATTGAACCCTTTGCCGCCGCCCCAGATGCCACCGCCTGGCGACATGCGCTTCTCCATAATGGTGACTTTTTTACCCTGTTCGGCCAGAGTGTAGCCTGCCACAAGTCCGCTCGGTCCGCCGCCAACGATAATGACGTCCGAATCGACTGAGGACTCCAGCATGTCGAAGTAGTCCCGCATAATCAGCCGCGTGACTTCAGTGTCTGAGATCTTTCCAATCAATGATATTACCCCCTTTAAGAATCTTGGGGTTAAGCGGAGAGCAGCGCAGATGTGCGATTTCGAGGAAACATCCGCATTCCCTACGCCGGTACTAACCGGATCAGGTTCCAAGGGATGAAGCGATCATCGCCGCTTCTCTCAGCTGTGCTCTACCAGCACCCCCAGCGGTTAACATCAACAGTTTAATCAGAAAACCAACTGCTGTAAAGCCCAATTTCCTTCATTGCCCATAAAAGATTCATCGCTCATTTCTCATCACTCGTCGCTTCCTGTGGTATAATAGAGTTAGTCGCGGTACGAGCTTTTATATGCCCGCGCCACGGTGATGGAGTCCGCCATAACTGCCCGGACTGGGATGATGACTCCTACAGCATTATATGCACTGGAGGTCATGTCAGTCATGGTTCAGAAGCTCTTGTGGCTGTCACTCGCTGGTGCCTGCGGTACAGTCAGCCGTTATGCGTTGTGCGAGCTTGCAGGTAAGGTGAAAGGCGGGCCCTTTCACCTCGGTACTTTCCTGGTTAACATCCTGGGCAGTTTCCTCTTTGGTCTCGTTTACGTACTGGCTCAGCATAAATTCAACATGAGCCACGAAACAAGAATTATCATCCTCACGGGGTTCATGGGTGCATTTACCACATTCTCTGCCCTGGCTTTCGAGACAGCAAGTATGCTCAAATCTTCTCAGTGGATACTGGCAGCGGGTAATGTCAGCGCTCAGATTACTTTGGGCATTGCTGCGCTCGTAGCAGGTGTCTTGATCGGCAGGTTGCTTTAGAAATAGAAGAAATAAGGAAACTTCAGCTCGTTTGGCAGCCTCTTCCCTGTTTAGTGCCTTCGTGGTAAAATATATGAACAGGTGATTGAATAATTCATGAGGGAAAGACAACAAAATATACGCAATTTTTGCATAATTGCCCATATTGACCACGGCAAATCTACGCTTGCTGACCGCATCCTTGAGGTTACCGGCGCTATCGACTCTCGCAAGATGAAAGACCAGGTTCTGGACTCTATGGACCTTGAGCGCGAGCGCGGCATTACCATCAAGATGACTGCCGTGCGGCTCGATTACACCGCAAAAGACGGTAAAACGTATGAACTGAACCTTATAGACACGCCGGGACACGTGGACTTCAACTATGAAGTATCCCGCAGTCTGGCTGCATGTGAAGGTGCGCTGCTTCTTGTGGACGCCATGCAGGGAGTCGAAGCGCAGACCCTTGCCAACACCAACCTGGCGATGGCAGCCAACCTCGAAATCATCCCGGTCATCAACAAGATAGACCTTCCCATGGCCGACCCGGACCGTGTCAAGGAAGATATCGAGCATGTTCTGGCAATCGAAGCCACCGATGCAATACTTGCAAGCGCCAAAGAGGGTACGGGAGTAGCTGATATCCTGGAAGCAATTGTTAACAAAGTTCCGCCTCCCTCAGGAGACCCGGACGCTCCGCTGAGAGCGCTTATTTTCGACTCACATTTCGACCAGTACCTGGGCGCAGTCGCATACATCCGAGTGGTAGATGGCGTCGTGCGTCCGGGCATGAAGATACGAATGATGTCTACCGGTAAGGAGTTCGAAGTAACCGGTCTCGGTGTCTTCAAACCGGAGATGACTTCCACAGAGGAGCTTAAAGTCGGAGAAGTCGGCTATTTGACGGCTGCTATGAAGAACGTTGGCGATACCCAGGTAGGCGACACTATCACAGAATCAGCCCATCCGGCCAAACACCCTCTTCCAGGCTATCGGAAGGTCAAACCGATGGTGTTCTGCGGCTTGTATCCTATCGACAGCAACCAGTACCCTGAACTTCGGGAAGCATTGGACAAACTGGTGTTGAACGATGCAGCTCTGCACTATGAACCGGAGACATCTGCAGCGCTCGGGTTCGGTTTCAGGTGCGGATTCCTTGGGCTTTTGCACATGGAAATCGTTCAGGAACGGCTTGAGCGTGAATTCGGCCTGTCCCTGATCGCCACAGCCCCTAGCGTTGTCTTCAAGGTCATGAAAACTGATGGAGAGGTTATAGAGGTAGACAATCCGGCCAATCTTCCGCCTGTAGGCGTCATAGAGAAGATGGAAGAGCCGTTTGTCCATGCTACAATCATCGTTCCTTCGGACTATGTAGGCCCGGTGCTGGAACTGGCTCGGGAACGGCGCGGGATTCTGCAGCACATGGACTATTCAGGCGGGCATGTTGTCCTGATTACGTACAAACTGCCGCTTGCCGAGATTCTGATGGACTTCTTTGACCAGTTAAAAAGCCGTACAAAGGGGTATGCATCGTTTGATTACGAATTCGACGGCTACCAGGAGTCCAACCTGTCGAAGCTGGACATCATGCTGAACGGCAAACCCGTGGATGCGCTGTCGTTCATCACGCATAAAGACCGGGCATATGCTCGCGGGCGTTTACTGGTCGATAAACTACGGACTCTACTTCCAAGGCAGCAGTTCGAGGTGCGAATACAGGCGTCAATCGGTGCAAAGGTAATAGCAGCGGCGTCGATATCTCCGCTTCGCAAAAATGTAACTGCAAAATGCTACGGAGGAGACATCACCAGAAAGCGCAAGCTGCTTGAAAAGCAAAAAGAAGGCAAAAAGCGGATGAAATCTATCGGCAGTGTCGAGATCCCGCAGGAAGCCTTCATGAGCGTCCTGAAAATAAATGAATAAACATATAACAGTATCAGTCCTTCCTCCTGTCAACCTCTGACAGGAGGAATGCTCAATACCTGTACAGTAGAAAAAGCTGAGGTGTAATATGAGCAACGATAGTAAATGGCACCAAAACAAAAACGATTTATTTACACCGTCGCTTGACGGCATAACTCAGCCCACAGAGAAAACAGGCAGGCGGCCATGGACTACTAACGCAATGTTCCTTGTGGCATTTTTCGGTGGAGTGCTTGCTTATACCGTTATTGCCTGCATCAACGGCAAGAGGCTCGGAGTATCCAAAGATAAACAGCTTCTTTCCGTATTGCTGGGTGTGCTTGGTCTGTTTGCTATAGTTCTGCTGGGCTACATGTCCGGTGTGAATGGCTTTCCACAGCGGGGCACAAATGAATACAATATGTTGAGATTTGGAGGCAGGATAATCAGTTTACTGGTTTATTTTGCCGTCACACTACTTCAGAAGCCGATGAACCGCATATATGCTTACCACTCAACAAACCCACAGCCATACGAGTCTCTGTTAATACCTGGGATAATAGCCTCTGTGGTACTTGGGGTCTTGCAGGCAGTTTTTGTTGTTTTTGCAATTGATTTTATACCAAGATAGCAACCTTTACGGTTATAAGGTGCCAAGCGATGAGCAATGATGCTAACCTGATAGAATTAGCCAGACATTATCTCGATGTTGAGCAGCCGCAGAGGGCTTTGGAAGTGCTGAACCAAATCCAGGGGCCTGATTTGACAGGTTTCGAATACTGGGAATTGAGAGGCCGCGCACTCTATAATCTCCGACGCTACGAAGAAGCAAACCGTGTTGTAGAAGCTGGTCTGTCAAGAGACCCTGAGTCTGTAGAACTACTGTACTTGCACTGCTGCTGCCAGAATATGCTCGGAAATCCTGCTGAAGCCGAAAAATCCATACTTGCAGCTCTGAGGCTTATGCCACATGAACCGGTCTTTCTGACTTGTTATGCAATACTTGTTGCAAGGGCTGAGCAGTTCGATAAAGCTAAAATGCTTCTGACCGAAGCATCACGCATTGCTCCTGACCATCCAGAGGTCCTTGAAGGCTGGGCTACGCTCGCTTATTTCTGCGGTGATGATAAGCTTGCAGGTAAGTTTTCAAAAAAGATACTTGAAGAAGACCCTGAGAGCCTCAGAGGCCACTACCTGCATGGGTTCTACTTACAGTCCAGAGGAGATTACCGCCGTGCTACCCGTCACCATCAAACTGCAGTTCAATTGAACCCTAAAGACCGGATTTATGCGGAAGCTGCAAGGCACAGCAGGCAAATGGCTAGCCCGCTTTTATGGCCGCTTTGGCCGTTCATACACTTTGGTTCTGGGACTGTCTGGATTGCTGCTATTGTTATCATTAGTACGCTGCGGGTTGCCGGATACAAGGATATTGCTGCTATATTCGCGCTGACTTATATATTTCTTTGTATTTACAGTTGGATTGTTCCCCGCTTATTAAGGTGAGGTTGAGATAACGGAGGTACTGATGAGTTCTGACCGTATAAATGCGTTTATAAGGGCATTGGAGTTGGACCCTGAGAACCATTCTCTGCGTTTAATCCTTGCTGAAGCATTGGAAGCCGAGGAAGAGATACACGAAGCTGTGATGCAGTATGATACTCTGCTTCAAAGCGATAATCTTCCTGCTAGTCATGCTATCAGAGCCGGAAGGCTTGCTGTTGAGGCTGGTAGACCGGAGATGGCTATGCGATGTTTAAGTGTGGCGAGGCGTGCGGGAGTCATCGATGGTGTCTCCGAACTGGAAAAAGCCTTGAATGAGAACCTTGCCAACCTTGGAGTCCTTGGACGAGAGCAAGAAATTGTTGATGATTCGCCAGAATTCGTGCTCAAAGACATATTCTATCAGGGAAAGACGGTCACGTTCTCGGAAGTCGGCGGATTGGATGACATCAAGAAGGTTATCCACCGCAAGATAATTCTGCCTTTTCAAAGACCGGACCTTTACCAGAAATACGGCAAGACAGCAGGTGGCGGCGTTATGCTCTACGGCCCTCCAGGCTGCGGAAAGACGCTTCTTGCAAGGGCTACCGCCGGAGAATGCAACCTTCCTTTCCTGAACATCAGGATAGAGGACATTCTAAATCCGTGGATAGGCATGAGTGAGGGCAATCTTCATGAAGCGTTCGAAACAGCCAGAAAAAGCGCACCTTGTGTTCTGTTTATTGATGAACTGGATGCTATAGCGTTCTCCAGAAGGAAGCATATCGGCAGCAGCGGGAGGCCGCTGGTGGATCAACTGCTGCAGGAACTTGATGCCATTGGAGTAGACAACACTGGGCTGCTCATTTTGGCAGCCAGCAACGCTCCCTGGGATGTAGACGATGCGCTCAAGCGGCCAGGACGGTTCGACCGAACGATTTTTGTGCCGCCTCCCGATGAACCAGCAAGGTTGCAAATCCTGAAAATCCAGCTTTCGAGTGTTCCGACTGCTTCAGTTGATTTGAAGAAGCTGGCAAAGAACACTCCGCTTTTCAGTGGAGCTGATTTGAAGTCGCTTGTGGATTATGCGGTCGATCAGGCCATTGAAGAGGCTCTCGATACAGGCACTGAGCCTCCTGTATCCATGCTGCATCTGGAATCGGGTCTTTCCCACATACGCCCGACGACACTCGAGTGGCTGGCCAGCGCTCGCAACTACGTAGAGTTCGCCAACCAGGCTGGACAATACGATGAAGTAGCCGTATTCCTGAGGTCCAGAGAAGCCAAAAAGTGGAAGGACCTACCCGAGCACTAAACAACAGATTTCATCTAAGACACTGATCACCTCGGATATGTATTCGGGGCGGTTTCACCCTCGGGCTAAATTTTGATCGCCCCGGATATGTATCCGGGGTGGTTATCTCTTTGGATGGCTCCATAATGAGTATAAAACATCGTCAGACACCAAATAATCGGGTTTTTTTTACAAGGAAACGCTTGTTCTTTGCGCTGTCCGTTTTAGCAATTCTTGCGGTCATGGCAATCTTGTCCATTACCACAAGAATGCGGCATTATGGTAAACCTACTCTGCCAGAGGTAGGTGCCGCTTATGTATACAAGATGCTAGTTGTTATAGATGATAAGGTCAGGACGCCAAGACTGAGAGTGAGATGCACCAAAGCCGTCGGTGAACATCGTACGCTTGAAGTGTCCTATCTTATGAAAGACGGACAATTGGCTGATGCGCCGTGGGACACGGAATCGCCGAGCGCGATGATCCATTCAAAGTATGGGCAGTGGAAGCCTGTATACCTCGTGCACATCCGTTACGACACAGACGACCTGAGTAAACGGGTTGTTGTGCAGGATATGACGGGAAAAGTGATACCTAGAGGGCAGACTGTACACGGGCTACCAATCCCGTTTCACAGCTTCTTGTTCTTTCCCGGTTCCAGGTTGACGCCGCCGAAGGTTCAATATCCGCTCTCAGACGGATGGGAAGTCACAAACATAAGTAATTCATCTTTTGTCCGAACAGGCATGAGCATATTGATTTCGTTTACGCTATACAAAGATTTTCCTGATAAAAAGCCCATCGGTTATCTTGAGTATGATGAGTGGTATCCTGACGAATGGCTCTGGAGGAAAGTGTTGAGAGAAAGCGCTACCCCTGGTGACCCAAGGTTCGAACTGATCAGGCTCGACCCACCAGAGCAAAACAACAATGATATTAAAAATGACTAAGGAATCGATGAAGAGGTAATTTTACATGCTGCTGCTTTTGATCGCCCCGGATATGTATCCGGGGTGGTTATCTCAGGGATATTCATCCCAATCCATCCTTCATCCTCGGGCAAAATCCATCCCACCTTCAGGCTTCCCATCCTCGGGCAAAATCCATCCCACCCTCAGGCTTCCCATCCTCGGGCTAAATCCATCCCATCCGCACCGATATACGGTATTATGAGAATCGCTAAAGCACTCAGGTGGCACAGCATTCCCCATAGCCGCTCATCAGAACTCCGGGCTATTACAGGCTCTCCGGGTGTCTCCATAGTCATTTTGATCCTCCTACGGGACAGAACGCCGCCTTTTCTAACAGCCAAAAGCAGCATACTGACATAAGTCTCTATTGTTTCTTTCCCTGAGCAGGAATCCGTTAATCGGAGATTGTCTCTTACCGCATAACAGCCATATACGCAAAAACAGCCCGGCTGAAAAACTCCAACCAGGCTGTTTTATCACTATCAAACAGTCAGATCAACCTGTTGTTAAGGGTTCTGACCATTACCTTTCGATTCTTCCTGTACAGGCTCTTCGCTTGGAACAGGCAAGCCGTACTTCTCACGTATATACTTGTCTATTCCCTTCGCAGCGATCTTTCCGGCGCCCATAGCTGTAATGACCGTCGCCGCGCCTGTTACAGCGTCTCCACCAGCGAACACTCCCGGTATAGAAGTCATACCGGTAGCCTCGTCGATGACAATCCCACCCCAGCGGGTAGTCTTAAGCCCCTCTGTAGTCGTCCGAATCAACGGGTTCGGGGTTTGTCCGATGGCTATGATCGCTGTATCGACCTCCATTATGAACTCAGAACCGGGAATCGGCACCGGACGCCTTCGGCCAGAGTCATCAGGCTCGCCAAGCTCCATCTTAAGACACTCCATCGACACAAGCCAGCCCTTATCGTCCCCAATAAACCGTATCGGGTTGGTAAGCAGGTGGAATTTGACCCCCTCATGCTCCGCATTCTCGATCTCTTCAGCCCTTGCAGGCATCTCAGCGCGAGACCGGCGGTAAACTATGGCAACTTCCTCCGCTCCGACTCTTAAGGCAGTCCTGGTGCAGTCCATAGCCGTGTTGCCAGCGCCGATAACAGCCACTTTCTTCGGCTTTTTGAGCGGCGTGCCGTACTCGGGGAACCGGAAAGCGCGCATCAGGTTAATCCTGGTCAGCCACTCGTTGCCGGAGAGCACTCCGTTAAGGTTCTCGCCAGGAATATTCATCATCTGAGGAGCACCGGCGCCTGTAGCAACAAATACCGCGTCAAACCCACCTGAAAGAAGCTCGTCAATCGTGACTGTCTTGCCAATTACCACGTTCTTGACTATCTTTGCCCCAAGAGACTGAACGTACTCGATCTCCCTGTTGAGGATATTTCTCGGCAGCCTGAACTCTGGAATACCGTAACGCAAAACGCCGCCTGTATCGTGCAGAGCTTCGAAAATCGTGACCGAATAGCCCATCTTCGCAAGGTCGCCAGCTACGGTCAGTCCTGCAGGCCCGGAACCGACAACGGCAACTCCATACTTAGCCAGCATCGGATCTTTCGGCCCTTCATACTCGCCAATGTTTCCGTTTGAGTGCAGCGCCTCATAATCCGCTACGAACCTCTCGATCCTGCCGATTGCAACCGGTTGGCCTGTCTTGCCAAGCAGACAGAACTTTTCGCACTGCTCTTCCTGAGGGCATACTCGTCCGCAGATAGCCGGAAGGCTGTTGTTCTTCTTGAGCGATGCTGCAGCTTCGAGGAATTTGCCCTCTGCTGCCAGCGCAACGAACTCAGGGATGTCTACCATGACCGGACAGCCCTCTACGCAAGGCTTCTTTTTGCAACTCAAACACCGCTGAGCCTCAGCCAGAGCCTGCTCCTCGCTGTAGCCAAGCGCGACCTCGAGGAAATTCTTGATGCGCTCTTCTGCCGGCTGCTGCGGCATCGGCTGGCGCTCTTTAATCCTGCTCATTAGTTTTCCTCCTTCGCTGCCATCTCTTTGGCTGCCTGCTCTTCAGCAAAGTAGTAAGCCTTGCGGATCTTCAGTTCGTCCCAATCCACTTCATGCCCATCAAAATCAGGTCCGTCGACGCAGGTGAACTTCGTTTGGCCTCCAACCGTCACTCTGCATCCGCCACACATTCCCGTTCCGTCTATCATGATCGGGTCCAGCGAAACGACTGTCTTCACACCGTAGGGCCTGGTAGTCTCAGCCACCGCGCGCATCATCGGCATGGGGCCGATTGCGAAGATATAATCGATTTTCCTGCCGCTGTCGAGCATTTCCTTGATCGGACCCGTCACCACGCCTTTTATGCCATAGCTTCCGTCATCCGTAGTGAGGATCAACTCGTCTGAGAGTTCTCTCATCTCGTTTTCGAGTATCAGGAGGCTCTTTTCCCTTGCTCCGAGGATAGTAATGACCTCATTTCCGGCCTCTTTCAGTGCTTTGGTAATCGGTCTCAGGAAAGCTATGCCTACACCGCCTCCTACGCAGATTGCTGTGCCGTAGTTTTCGATCTCAGAAGGAGTACCCAACGGACCGCAGACATCCGGAACACACTCTCCTTCTTTTATCCTGGCAAGCTCCATTGTTGTCCGGCCTACCACCTGGAAAATGATAGTTATAGTGCCGCGGACCTTGTCTGCATCGGAGATAGTAAGAGGTATCCGCTCACCGAGAGTGTTCGGCCGCACTACTACAAACTGGCCTGCCACCGCGTTTCTGGCAATCAGAGGGTTGTCCAGCTCAAAAAGGACTATCGTGTCTGATAACTTCTCTTTCCGCAGGACTTTGTTTGTGGCTCCGGCCTCTACGATCTCGCGCAGACTGCGTTCTGCCGCAGTAAGTGCGCAATCATGGGTATCAGGTTTCATTAAAATCGCTCCATTGCTGTGCTAAAAATAAAAACACGAAGTGAAAGGAAAATATTTAACTCTGCGCCTTAGTATCCAGGGCATCGTCACTGCTTTCAAATGCGTGAATAATCTCCCGAGCACGGTCCGCCTGATCTTCCCTTACCATCAGATCAGCCCAATAGCCGTCTGCTACAGTAAACAATCCGTCATATACGGATGGCGCGTGCTGGCTTCTGAACGTTACCTGGATATTCTCACTTTCCAGCAGTCCGCGCACGATGTCTGCTACAGACTCATTTTGTGCCCGGTATACTGGTACGATTTTGACGCCATCGAGCGGTTCTTGATTCATACCTTCACCATCCTCGCTGTGGCTTCCGCGACCACCTTGCCTTCAGGATTCTTTGCTTCAGCGCTGCAGGTTATGGTCCTTCTATCTTCGCCTGTAATCCTTCCGGCTACCACAAGTTCCTCACCTGTTTTAGCTGGAAGTCTGTAGCGGACCGTCATCTCGGCTGTTACAGCCTGGAAACCGTCTGCCCAGGCCAGCCTTGCCATGGCTTCATCAAGCACAGTTGCCATAATCCCGCCATGAGTTATCCCAAGGTATCCCTGATGTTCCTTTTTAGGGGTAAAGCGAGCCACATAATCTCCGTCATCCTGCTTCTTGAAATCGAGCTTCAGGCTGATCGGGTTATCTTTCCCGCAGGCAAAGCACCAGTTATCGTTAGCTAGTTCCAGCGCTGACAAGGTAGTCGCAGCCCTCCTTACAATCAGGATCAGTTGGTCCGGCTCCAAATATTTTAACGAACATGAGATTATATCACATCGCTCACACCGGCAGGAAGTAACTCTCTAGGTTCTACTCGCCTGCCGACTCTCCTCAGATATCCAATCTGCCAGCAGGAATTCACGTACCACTTACATAACACTGATGCAGGGAAGTGATCTGCCTTGGCAGGTGACAACCGGTTTTTTTATGTTGCGGCAACTTGGCTTGGTTGATGATTGGCAGATTTTTCTAAGGTTGGCGTTGCCGCAGTCAAACGGTACAGGCTATCATAGCTTATTCAACACAATACCTCCAAATACTCCCCTGTAACAACTGGATTACAGATTAACCAGCCAATTAGAATCTAGTGTTCTACTTCACTCAAACATTCGTTCACATCAATATCCCGAAAATATCCCCGCTTTTTCTGTACTTTTTGCCCGAGTTGTTGTCTTATAATTATGGACAACAAAAATCTCTGATAGGCGGGATCTACTAACCGAGTAACATCTCACAACAGAGTCAAAAGAACCTTGTATAAAGCAGTAAACAAAGGGCAATATTAGCTACCATTGCCGAAGGTACAATAGCTCGCAACAAGATACAGAAAAACAGGATAACGGAACAGATTTTCAGGACGACTGATGATTGAGATTCATAACTGGGCTTCAGCGCAAAAAGCGTGCGCCAAAGTATATAAAATGTATGCATCGGTTTGCCAGATATCTGGAGTGCGGCGGCTCGACGCCGCTTTGTTTTATGCCGACAGTCAAGCTATATAACATATTTAGATTAGCTGTAATCGAAAAACAAAGCGGTCTCAAGCGACCGCACTCCAAACAACTGTTCCCATAAATATCCCAAAAATATCCTCACTTTTTCTGTACTTCTTGGCTGAGTTGTTGTCTTATAATTATGAACATAGATTCCAAAACACCTGAAACAGAGGCTAAAACTCAGAAATAAAAAAACACTAGAACAAACTCAAACAGCCATTTTTAAGCTCAAAATCCTGAGTTCGTTCCAGAAAACAGCTAAAAAAACCTTGTATACAGCAGTAAACAAAGTGCAACTGTAGCTAATATTGCCGAAGGTACAATATATATCAACAAGAGCCAGAAAAAAAAACAAACTCAGGAAAGGAAAGGCAGCAACATGGTGTCACTAACCGACAGATGGTACCAACCAGTATCCATCCACCATCTGTGGAATCAAGAAAATCTGCGGAATCTGCGGTTCAAAAGCCAAAGAGAAGGGAGTGCAATAAAAATATGCAAAACGAAATCATTTCCACGCTCATGAGCCACTATCGCAAGCTCAAATCAAGCTCATTTCATGCCCATTTCGTTTTAGGAAAAACAGTAGAAATTTGCCCTGTTGTATCTTACAAGAAGGCAGTGTAATCGTAGAACTTTTCACTTTACTCTTTCCACTCGACCCTTCGCCAAGCGGTTCAGCAAAATTCCTCGTAATGTGTTATACTTACAGTATAGTAGAGTATTTAATTTTGCCCTCCGCAAGCGGAGGGCGCTTTGCGTACAACTATATATGGAGTAAAGAGAGTCCAAAAATGAGTGCCGAAATTTCCAGTTTGCAGAAAGTCAGACTACAATATGAGCCAAAACTGCCCAAAGCGCTGCGCACGGGCAATATAGCTGTAGCGCTTGGTGATCCTACCCAGCCTGCATCAGATCAGGAAGAGATCAAAAAGCGGTTCCCGCACACCTACGGTCAGCCAGTCGCTTCCATCGTTGAGGGAGACGGCGTTCCTCTGAGCACTGCGCCGTTGAGAGTAGGCGTAGTCCTTTCAGGAGGTCAGGCTCCGGGCGGACATAACGTCATCGCCGGCCTGTTCGATGCCCTGAAAGCTGCCAACCCAGAAAGCAGGTTGTTCGGGTTCCTCAAAGGACCTGGAGGATGCATCAAGGGCAGGTATCGTGAGCTTACGGATGATATCATCGACCGCTACCGCAATACAGGCGGCTTCGATATGATCATGAGCGGGCGTGACAAGATAGAAAAACCCGAAGATCTGGCTGCTTGCGAGCGAAACTTTGCTGAGATGGGGCTTGATGGAGTTGTAATCATAGGTGGGGACGACTCCAACACCAACGCCGCTGTTTTAGCCGAGTACCTTGTGTCCAGAGGTTCCAAA
>JAKPFN010000100.1 GCA_029551395.1 Armatimonadota bacterium
GTCACTGCACTTGCCACAACCAAAACCATTGCCAAAACAATTGCCGATGCAGTCTTCATGCCACATGCACCCGCTTCCCAGTAAGCCAAAATATCTCTTTGTGAAATCTCTCCGCATCTGCGTTTCCATCGCTCAGGTGTAACAACCATATTTCTTCAACTCTATTCAAATCATTCGGCCATCACGATCCAGGTGTCTGATTAACTCTGTATCTGTCCAGAATGCAGCTTTGATAATTCGGTTGTGCATCCTCATTTCGGCTCCTCCTCTCGTCCCGTCACTTGTAATACCCCGCCCCGCCGTCTAGCCAGTGCGTTCTGTTCACGAACGGGGCAGGGGCAGACATCAGTTATCTAGCCTTGGAGCGGCCTTTGTTCCATCTCAAGCTGTTCGGCGAGTTGTTCTATCCGGTAGCACACAGCATCATATTCCGTTTTCGGAACCTCCTCGGACTTTTCAAAGCCATGTTCTTTGAGCGCCTGCTTGACGATGTCGGCAGATCCCTTTGCCAGGGCCCACATCCGATTCACTTGCTTTCGGGTTATAGTGCCGTCTTGGTCAGTAGCATATCTTCTGGCGGTGCTTACTTGTTCACCGGTCAGGTCTATGTCCTCCAGATCCTGTGTGAACACATCCGAAAGGGAAGCTACCAGAAGCGCCGCGTCCACTAATGCCCTTTTCTTCGCCATTTTCAGGACGGTGTTGTCCATAGTGTAGGGGTCCATGTTGAGGTACTTCCTCTCCCTCGTGTTGCAGGCACCCAGGCCTTCTGTTATGAGAATGTCGCCTTTGAAGAGCCTGCATCGCACTTGGTACTGAAAGAACCCTTTCTCAAAGTCCCTCGTTGAATCCACGATTTCAAATTCCGACCGCAATCCCATCATCATCAGGATTTTTTCTGCTCCCGGCTTCAAGAGTGTCGGCTTATCAGTGCCAGGGATTATTCCGAAGTCATGCCCTTGGTGCAGCGTTTTCTGTATAACCTGCTGAAACTCTGTGATTTTGTTCATAGTAGCCTGCACTTGTCTGATGTCTACCGTATCAATAATCGCTAGGTTTTTAGGTAGCTGAGCCATCTCAATACCTCCTTTTATTTCAAAGAGAAACGCCGGTATGTGCTTTCCCGGACAAACCGCTCGTAGATGTCGGGATACTCCTTTTGCAAAGCCTTCGTGTCTAGTCGCTTTGAAACAACGTTCTGCCATATGACTGTCCGCCCGTGGATGCTGCCTCTTTCTGCCGTCCCCAGCATATCTTTGAGCCTGTTTGCAGCTTCGTCCTTGACCATCCGGATTTGTTTTTCTTGTTCACAGGCTTGCTCATATTGTTGGATCAGCTCAAAGGCCTCAAACGGTAACTCAATTTCCTTGCCATTTTCTGCTTCTGGATATAGTCTCTTCACGAGTTCCGTACTGGCATTTGTGCCATCCAACGGCGGCGGCGTTCTCTTTTCCACCATTTCCCAAAATTCAGATTCAGCTTCGATAAGGTCACGAATAAAGTTGTCATCTCTGGTTATTCGGTAGTATTTAAACTCCTGCCCTCCGATTAATACCGCAACATACCAGGCAATATATCCTGTAACTGCCATGTAGTGCTGGACTTGCGGTATATAATATT
>JAKPFN010000021.1 GCA_029551395.1 Armatimonadota bacterium
CCGACGCTCCTTGGACAGCTTGAGCATCTTGGCAAGTCTCATAATCTGAAGGTAACATCAGTCAGACCGCAGCAAGCTCCAGCACAGGCACCAGCACCTGTAAAAAAATCGGAAGGTGAATCATCTGACGAAGCTAAGAAAACTGACTCAGCAAAGTCTGAACAGGCAAAACCTTACGAAGAACTGCAGATAGACATCCAGATTGAAGGTACTTATTGGAACATACACAACTTCGTTCAGAGCCTTACCAGGTTCCCGAAGATTATTGCAGTTAAAGCAATCCAAATGTCACCAATACAAACAGCTAATAAACCTGGATCTCCAAGTCTGCAGGTCAGGCTAATAGTTACGGCGTTTATTTTCAAGGAAGAGGAACTGAACATAAAGCCTTCCGGATCCGGATCTACGCCTCCGGAGACAAAGAGTGCTGCCCTGATCAACGGGAGGTCCAACAGCAATGGATAAGAAGAAACTACCGCAAATAATCATTATAGGGCTACTGGTTGCGGTATGCGCAGGTTTCTGTATTGTCAAGATTACAGGCAACAAACCAGATCCGGCACCTGTTAATAAGCAGGAAAGTACAAATGTTAAGCCTTTGGACCTGACTGCAGATACAGGTGAGCAACTGACTACGGATGGTGACGCGCCTTTGGCAGTTACACTTAATACAGGTACTCCCTACCCTGTGACAAAACGTGATCCGTTCTCGCCGACAATGGACCTGTCGGAAAGGATAGCAGTTGCCCAGGTACCACCAAGCTCGACACTTGTTCCAATACCCAGTAGAAACACAGGAACATCAAACGGCAGAATATGGCCAGGTCTACAGCCACTGCCAATAGACAATACAGTGTCGGCCCAGCCTTCGGGACAGGAAGCAACAGCTCAGGCACAGATAATAAATCCATTGCCGAAAGATGAAGAACCGTTCCCGAATTTTGTATTGACGGGAGTAATAACCGGGCGGTCGAAAGTGGCCATCATCCGCCTTGGTGAAGGCAGGTACATTGCCAAAGAAGGCCAATTAATTAACGGTGGGTACAAGGTTGTCTCGGTAACACAGGAAGGTGTCCTGATCAGCCGTGATGGCCGTAGTGTCTTCTTGAAGCTAGGAGGAGAAGGGAATGCGAGTTAGAACAAGCGGCTATTTGTCCGTGGGATTGCTTCTATGCATACTCGTTTCAATTGCTATCGTACCCGCGGTAGCCGCGGATAAGACTAGTGGGTTGGCAAGTGAGACCTTGTGGGTTCAGTCAGCTCCTGTTATCTCAGAGCCGAAGCCTGTGAGAATCGCAAAAGCCCATAACACGGATGTTATGGCCCAAACGACACAGAATGAGGCAAGTAATATCACTCTGGACTTCCATGCGGCTGATATTGCGGATGTCCTGAAGGCTCTTTCTCTGCAAAGCGGCACGAATATCGTGACCGGTACAGATGTTAAGGGTCAGATCACCGTTAGCCTTAATCATGTCTCGCTGCATGAAGCACTGGATATGATTACCAAGCTGTCCGGTTTCAGATATGCAGAAGTCGGACCAGATACTTACATTGTTGGCTCACTACCTGGAGTAGCCGGAGTTATGGATGACGAGTCTCTCCAGACAATCAATGATGCCGTATCAGTATGCTGGGCTGATCCTGATGAGCTTGGCAAACTACTGGAAACCCAGATTCCCGGGTTGAAGTTTACACCAGGTGGAGGCAAGGCTGATCAGCCTGGCCCGAAGGTAATCGTTCTTACCGGTACAAAGTCAATAGTAGACCAGGCTAAGACGCTGGTTGCCCAGATTGAAGACACAATGGCAGAACAGGCCAACAGTGGTCATGTTCAGGTCTACCGTCTCAAGTATACCAAAGCCAAAGATGCAATGGATTTACTCACAACAGTAATTCCAAGGCTTGTAGTATCACTTGGGCCTACCACTAATTTCAGTGATCGTCCTCCTGCGGGCGTCACATTCATGACAGGTTCTGCGGCATCCGGCGGCTCTGGAACCACCGGAGAGGCCAAGAAAGAAGAGGAGCCGACATCACTTGTGTTGGCAGGTTCACAGGAAGATCTGGCACTTGCTGTAAAGCTGCTCGACGAACTGGATGTTAAGCCTAAGCAGGTATTGATAGAGGCCAAAGTCGCCGACATCACACTCGGCGGACAGAAGAGACTTGGGATTACCTGGAACTGGACAAACATCGGGTTTGATGAAGGAACAAAGACAAGTGGTGCCGGAAATGGCAACTTCATCCGTCTGCCTTTATCTATCGATGGGCAACTCGATGCTATGCTTAAGGACAACAATGCCAAACTGCTGGCAAATCCGACTGTAGCCGCTATTGAAGGCAAAGATGCTGTGATTTTCATTGGTGATGAGATTAAATACATCATCAGGATTGAAGAGACACTCACCGGCGTCAGCTTCCAGACAGAGACGGCTAATGTAGGCGTTACCCTGAGGGTCATTGCACGACCTGACGACGATGGATTCATCACGCTTGCCCTGCATCCTGAGGTAAGCACAATCTCAGACTGGTTGACTATCGGAACCGGAATGGGTGGTAATAATGCGAAGACTGCTATTGCACTTCCGCAGATTGCCCGACGGTTCACCGACCATGTTGTCAGAGTCAAAGACGGCGAGACAATCGTCATCGGCGGTCTGATTAGAGACTACGAGATCAACAACATGACTAAAGTTCCGCTTCTTGGTGACCTTCCATTCTTTGGCGGTCTGTTCCGACACAGGGAAAAGACCAAGGAGCACTCAGACATTGCCATCTTCTTGAAGGCTACCGTGATGAAGGACTGACAATCCTTAATCCGGCCTCGAGATGACACTACTATGGGCCGGGTTAGCTAACCCGGCCCTGTCATCAAGTGGAGAAATTTTGACCTTGCAATAAGGTCTAGACCCTTGAGATTGAGAGGTAAATAAGCCGATAACAGAATATGGGAAGACTGATATACCCACCAACCCGACGTTATATTATCAGAAGATATTCCACCTGAAGTTAGAAATCATTTAAGGGGCTTCTTTATGCCCCGGACCGTAGGACTAGGATGGCAAGAGCACAGGCAATAGGCGAAATCTGCCTTCGATTAAAGCTTATTACACAGGACCAGTTACAACAGGCCCTGGAGAAGCAAAAACAGCTAAAAACACAGGAATCGCTGGGCGATGTCCTGGTGAATATGGGATTGATTGGAGAAAAAGACCGGGTCCGATGTCTGGGTGAACAATGGGGCGTACCATTTGTCGATCTGTCGGAAACACAGCCCGACCCTGAAGCGCTCAAAATGGTATCCCAAGACCTGGCAAGGCGGCAGAAGGTCATTCCTATCGCTCATAATAACGGCAAACTCACGCTTGCGATGAAAAATCCGCTGGATATTTTCGTTATAGACGAAATCCGGCTGATGACTGGCGTGGAAGTTGAGCCGATGATTGCAACAGAAGAAGATATTGTCTCCGCAATCAACCGGTGTTATAAAAGCGAAGCCTCGGTAAAGAAGGTTGTCAACGAGGTGATGCGGGATATCGAAGGAACTGAGATCGACTTCACAACTACAGAGCCGGTCAAAGAAGAAGATATCTCAATCGAACAATTAAAAGAGCTTTCGGAAGAAGCGCCGGTCATAAGGCTGGCAAACTTGATAATCAGCAGGGCTGTTCAGGACGGAGCAAGTGATATTCACATAGAACCAGGCCGAGATGCAGTCAGGGTGAGATTCAGGGTGGATGGTATCTTGCACGAAGCACTCGCAGTGCCAAAAAAGATTCAAGCATCGCTGATCTCCAGGGTCAAGATAATGGCCGAGATGGATATTGCTGAAAAGCGTGCTCCTCAGGACGGCAGAATAGGCGCGGTAATAGACGGCAGGCAGTTCGATTTTCGTGTTTCGACGCTTCCATCCGTATATGGAGAGAAAATCGTTCTTCGAGTTCTCGACAAGAGCTCGATATCCATTGGACTCAACAAACTGGGACTGCTGCCGGAGACTATGGAGCGGTTTGAGTCTCTGATAGTCAGAACATATGGGATCATCCTGGTTACAGGCCCAACTGGTAGTGGAAAATCTACAACATTGTATTCTGTACTCTCCAAATTGAATTCAGGAGAGAAGAATATCCTGACAATCGAGGATCCGGTTGAGTATGAACTTGCTGGAATAACACAGGTGCAGATAAACTCACGTGCAGGACTGACATTTGCAGCAGGTTTAAGGACAATGCTCCGCCAGGACCCGAACATTGTAATGGTTGGAGAGATAAGAGACGCAGAAACGGCTATCATCGCCACTGAAGCAGCGTTGACAGGACACCTGGTCCTTTCCACGCTGCACACGAATGATGCGCCAGGTGCAATAACAAGATTGATAGATATGGGCATCGAGCCATTCTTAATATCTTCAGGTGTTATCGGTGTATTGGCACAAAGGCTGGTCCGATGCATCTGCACAAAGTGCAAAGAGCAGTATAAACCACCGCTTGATGCTGTTAAGCGGCTGGGGATTCCACTCGATGAAGGTTCTTCTGTCACCTTCTACCGAGGTAAGGGATGTGATTACTGCAAAGGCACAGGTTATAAAGGCAGAATTGGCATTTATGAATTAATGATTATGAACGACAAGATCCGAGACCTGGTGCTTACAAGAGCGTCATCGCACACTATACGTGAAGCAGCCATACAAACCGGTATGAAAACGCTCAAAGAAGATGCTATGGAGAAGATCCTTCTTGGAACGACATCACTCGAGGAATCACTCAGAGTAATTTATTCAGGATAGGCCACGGGAGGAAAAATTGAGAGACGAGTTTAGCTTAGAAGATTTTAGCGATGTTATCTTTCAGCAGAGCGCAGGACTCTCTGCAGAAGATGTACATATGGATGACTTGCTCCGCGAAGCCACAGAGAGAGGTGCTTCAGACTTACACCTCTCGGTAGGCCTGCCGCCAACAATCCGTATTGATGGCAAGCTCACTAGCTTATCATACAATCCGCTGGCTCCAAATGATATACAGCGATTAGTATATGATATCTTAACTTCGGACCAAATACAGTGGTTCGAAAAAACGCGTGAACTGGATTTTTCCTACGGGGTGAGAAGTGTAGGCCGATTCAGGGTCAATGTGTACAGGCAGAGAGGCTCTGTTGGTGCTGCATTTAGATCGATACCTAACCAAATACCAAGCTTCGAGCAGCTCAGACTTCCACCAGTGCTTAGAGAATTATCAAGAAAGCACAGTGGACTCATTCTTGTTACCGGACCTACTGGTAGTGGTAAATCCACAACTATAGCTTGTATGATCGACCAGATCAACTCGGAACGAGAGGTCCACATAATGACTATAGAGGACCCAATCGAGTATCTACACAGACATAAACGGGCGATGATCAACCAGAGAGAGTTGAACAATGACACAGACTCATTTGAGAATGCTCTGAGGGCTGTCTTGCGGGAAGACCCGGATGTCATACTGGTCGGCGAGATGCGTGATCTTGAGACTATATCAACAGCTCTGACACTTGCGGAAACCGGACACCTTGTGTTTGGTAGTCTACATACCCGAAATGCGCCCCAGACTATTGACAGGGTTGTAGACGTGTTTCCACCGCATCAACAGGACCAGATAAGAGTGCAGTTGTCTAATACCCTTGAAGGTGTTGTAGCCCAACAGCTCTTGCCACGATTAGGCGGTGGACGTGTTGCCGCAGTCGAAATCTTAATCGCAACTTCCGCAATCAGGAACCTTATAAGAGAAGGCAAGACCTATCAAATCCACTCGGCTATTGAGACCGGCGCGCAGTTTGGTATGCAGTCCATGGATAAAATCCTGGCAGACCTCCATAAATCAGGGCAAGTCAGTTACCAGGATGCATTTACCCGCGCCATCGATCCCGAGAATTTCCAGCGGTTCCTTGATGGAGGCTAGTCGATGTCAACATTTGTCTACACCGTAGTTGATTCCAACGGGAAGACACTGAAAGGAAAGATGGAGGCGGATACAGAGCAGACCGTATTGGGCAAACTGCATGAACAACGCCTTCACATCGTCAGTGTTACAAAACAAAAAGAACGAGGCTTAAAAGGCCCGTCCATTGGCAGTAAAAAGGTAAAACTTAAGTCAATGGTGGTCTTCAGCCGCCAGTTCGCAACAATGATCAATGCAGGTATTGCCGTAGTCCGATGTCTGGATATTCTTGAAGGCCAGACAAAGGATGAAGTGCTTAAGGCTGCAATCGGTCAAGCAAAAAGGGATGTAAAGGCAGGACTTTCGCTTACTGATGCGTTCAGCAAGCACCCGTCCGTCTTCTCACGGTTGTATATCAACATGGTACGCGCTGCTGAGACAGGCGGTATTCTGGATCAGATTCTGGACAGACTTTCCACATTCCTTGAAAAAGAGGATGAAGTAAGAACCAAGATCAAATCAGCAATGATCTATCCTATCCTTGTTCTGATCTTTGCTGTGTTGATGCTTGTGGCATTGTTTATGTTCGTGCTTCCGAAGTTCAGGGAAATATTCCTGAGCATGAATGTACAGATGCCGCTTGCCACTCGGTTGCTGTTTGATGGCAGCTCATTTATGAAGAGCTACTGGTACATACTGCTTGGCTTGTGTATTGGTGGATTTGTCTTCTACAAGAGTTACTCTAAGACTGAACATGGCAGATACCGAATTGACATGTTCAAAATCAAGTTCCCTGTAGTAGGTGAACTTGTGCAGAAGATGGCTATATCCCGGTTCTCTCGCACATTTGCTACTCTGATAGCGAGTGGTGTGCCTATGATGAGATCACTGGAGATTGTCGGAGAGACTTCCGGCAATGTGGTGATTGCAAAGGCTGTCGAGAATGCAAGAAACTCGATCAGGGAAGGCCAGAAAATCAGTGCACCGCTTGCACAAAGCGGACTTTTCCCAAGCATGGTCACACACATGATAGATATCGGAGAAGAGACAGGACGTTTATCTGATATGTTGATCAAAGTCTCGGACTTTTATGATCAAGAGGTAGATGGAGCAGTAAAAGCTCTGACCTCACTAATAGAGCCGTGTTTGATTGTGTTTATGGGAGGAATTGTAGGTTTTATCGCGGTGTCAATTATGGCGCCAATTTTCAAACTTATCAGTTCAATCGGCTAGCCCTGGGCAAGATGCTATGGACGGCTGCTCCGGTGAAAATCCGGAGCAGCCGAGGACAAGGTCTATTTCATGGAGGAGTTAGTGTCGGTATTAAGGAATGCAAATTATTGATACCGGCCGTGCAGCTTGTATGATTCAGCCCGTTCGAACAAATAAACTAAATGAAGAAGAGGTCCAAGTACTCCTGGCCAAGTATTCCAGTACTGGAGACCTTTCAATCAGAGATCAGATCGTTCTCCAGTATACTAATCTCGTAGAGAGCGTAGCCCGTCGTTTCGCCGGTGCCTGCGAGCCTGTCGAGGATTTGGTGCAGGAGGGATATATTGGCCTGATTACATCGGTAGACCTTTATGATCCGTCAAAAGGTGTAAAGTTCTCCACTTACGCCACTCACTTTGTTATAGGCCAGATAAAACATTACCTTCGGGACAAAGGAAAGATTATCAAAGAGCCTGCATGGCTGCAGGAGTTGAACCAGAGGATGAGCAGGGTAATTGACTCACTCAGCCAGAAACATGGCCGCCCACCTACTGAACGTGAAATAGGTGAGGTAATGAACCTGCCCGAAGAAACAGTGGCGGAATTATTGACAACTAGAGAAGTGTTCAAGGTATCATCTCTGGATGCCGGAACAGACCGTGAAGATGGAACAGGTTATCCTGTAGACACGGAAAAGATCAAGGACCAAAAATGCACCACATTCCAACTGCCAATTGAAGATAAGATCGTCCTGGAAACAGCTATGGACCGTCTTAAAGCAATTGAGCAGCGCGTTATTTATGAGTTCTTCTATCTGGATTTGAACCAGACTGAAATAGCGCGTAAGTTGAATATATCGTGCAATTATGTATCTCACATTCTGCGTAACAGCACGAAGAAACTCAAGAAATTCCTGATGACCGAAGAGATTCGGGATACCCAAATGCAGGTTACACAGTTGTCCAAGCGGCTGCAGGATCAAACTCGTGCTCTTGAGGAGTTAACGGTAGTAGATTCTCTGACTGGGACTTACAACCGAAAGTATTTCCTGGAACGGTTGGACGAAGAGACAAATCGGGCTAAACGTTATGGTTATCCTGTCAGTATTGTTCTTATACATATCGATCTGCCTGAGGCAGTAGGAGAAGTAACCCGAATGATCAGATTCGATGACATTATGCAGCAGGCTGCCGACAAGATACGCCAATCTATCCGAAAAGCTGATGTTTTAGCCAGACTTCAAGATGATGTCTTTGCAATTATCCTGCCGCATACAGGTTCAAATGCAGCCAATGTTGCCAGTAGACTTTCCAAGATGTTAAGCTCTGGACCATTCCAGACTGCACAGAGTGGAGAAACCGTATCTGCTGAGGTCAATACATCCTGGGCTATATATCCAACTCAGACTGAAACTGCACAGGATCTGTTTAATCTGGCTTGTGAGAATCTGGGCATAGAGACAGACCTAAATCAATTACCTCGTGCGGCATAAAGTTTCAATTTATAACTGGATAAGATACTCAGGCTGCTTGCTACTCAGGCAGCCTGTTTGTTTTTAACTCGGACCTATAGGATATGAAAATCATAACCTCATTGAATACCGCTCTTATAGCTCAGCGTCTAGACATACTTCATGTGCTCCAAACTCCGGCCTTTGTGTTGTTCTCCCCTACCCCGGACTCCATTGCCCATAGACCTTTTTCTTGACATTTCAACTCATCAGCCTTAACCTCTAGGTAGAGATGGATCAACTATACTGGCAATGCTGTGCTATGGGAGAATAATTTGACACGCAAACAGGCACTTGCACTCGTTGAGGAGCATATTAAGAATAAAAATCTAAGAAAGCACTGTCTGGCAATGGAAGCTGTGCTTCGCCATCTGGCAAAACGCTTCGATGAAGATGAAGAAACCTGGGGCCTGACAGGATTGCTTCACGATATCGACTATGAGATCACCGAAGGCAATCCTGAAACGCATGCCGTAGTCGGAGCTGAGATGCTGGAATCTGCTGATGTTGATCCAATAATCATTCACGCTGTCCTGGGCCATAATGACAAAGCTCCCCGAGAAACCTTGCTGGACAAAGCAGTCTACGCTGCAGACCCGCTGACCGGCCTGATTGTAGCTGCAGCGCTGATCAAACCAGAAAAGAAACTATCAGCTATCGATACGGAGTTCGTAATTAATCGGTTCAAGGAAAAAGGCTTTGCCAGAAGCGCCAGCCGCGAAGCCATGATGACTTGCACAGACATCAACCTGACACTGGAAGAATTAGTAGGCATAAGCATCAAGGCTATGCGGGAAATTTCTAACGACCTGGGGCTGTAACTCCTGCTTGTTTGATAGCTTGCTTGTCCAAATCTATATTAAGTTGCCTTGCTATAGAACACAGAATATGTTATTATTGTTAACACGATAGAATTAACGTATGTCTAACTCTGAGGTTTACGATTGACTGCCAACTCTCCTCTTTTTACTGTCCTCACCTGGGGCTGCCAGATGAATGAAGACGACTCAAACCAAATTTCCGGTCTGTTGATGCAGATGGGGTATCAGCCTGCTGAATCCATTGAACAGGCTGATGTGATTATGCTCAACACATGCTCGGTCCGGGCAAAACCGGAACAGAAGGTAAAGAGCAAGCTGGGAGAGCTTCGGGAGCTTAAAGAGGAGAATCCCGATCTTATAATCGGAGTCTGCGGATGTATGGCGCAGCGTCAAGGCGCGGATATACGGAAATACGCACCACATGTAGACATGGTGATAGGCACAGCTCAGATAGAGCGAATTCCAGAAATGATTTGCGAAGTCATACGCTCTCGACAAGCTCTCTCTGCACTTGAGCTTCCAAGGGCAGCGAAAGATGAAGCAAATGTCCCTGTCCGTGTAGCCAATTCAAGCCACAAGACGTTAAAGGCATTCGTTCCTATCACATACGGCTGTGACAATTTCTGCGCTTACTGCATAGTGCCCTATGTTCGCGGTAAGGAGCGCAGCAGACCTCTTGGTGAGATCGTGGAAGAAGTCAAACGGCTTGTGGATTCCGGTACCAAAGAAGTGACGCTGCTCGGCCAGAACGTGAATAGCTACGCAAGCCCTGAACCATCCGCAGATTTCCCGGATCTGCTCGCTGCTGTAAACGATGTTCCAGGGCTGGAGCGCATCAGGTTCACAACCAGTCATCCGAAGGATATGTCAGACCGGTTGATACAAGCTATGGCCGACCTCCCCAAGGTTTGCGAGCACATTCACCTACCTATCCAATCGGGAGACAACGATACACTTAAGCGGATGAGGCGCGGTTATACCGTTGAGCATTACAAAGAGCGGGTAGCGGCGTTGAGAGAGGCTATACCTGGCGTATCGATCACAACTGACATTCTATTAGGCTTCCCTGGTGAAACTGATCAGGAGTTCGAGAACACGCTGAGGACAATCGAGGAAATTCGGTATGATGCAGCGTTTATGTTTGCGTTCA
>JAKPFN010000032.1 GCA_029551395.1 Armatimonadota bacterium
CTTGATTTTATGTTAGTAATTTGGGCTTAACATGTTTTGCTTTATACCCCAGGGGGTATAAAAAGGCCAGCAGCGTTTGGAATCGGGCTGTCGCAAAACAAGGCTGACCGACCGTTCAAAATGGTTTCGGTCAACCAGAAAGTAGAGGTCTCAAAATGAAGTGTGCTAATTGTGGTGGAGAGATCAAGAATCTGCCCGAATATATAGAAGAAACAGGAGCAGAGGTCCTCTGTTCAAAATGCGCAGGTACATCTGAGCGAAGAGACGATGCTTTGGTCCTCTTCGATAGATACAGCTATTCCGCTAAATATACAGCTACCGACCAGGAGCTGGAAATAGCCGCTTAGGATAAAAAAGTTAACCACCGGCCTGCTGAGATTCGGCAGGCCGGTTTGTATGTACCTCCCCAGTTATCCCCTTTCTTCTTTCCGTTTAGTATCCGCTTTGTTGACGGTACAAGCCACAAGGAGACAAATTTCTACTCTCGCAGTGAGTATTGAAGGGAGCGAATCACCGTGAGGATACCATATAAGAGTCTGGCGGCTATTGGCGCAGTCGCGGCGGGCACTGCAGCCGTAAATACGTTGATTGGCCAGAGGACCGGTCTTCTGGAAAACAGGATCGGCGGACGTGAGAGAATGTATAAATGGAGATATGGCGATATCTTCTACACGACTTCCGGCGGAGGCGAGCCTATCCTGTTCATACACGGAATTGGCGCTGGGGCATCCAGCTTCGAATGGCGGCGTAACTTCCTGCCGCTTGCTGACCATTACAATGTTTATGCGCTGGACCTGCTGGGTTTTGGTTTGTCCGATAAACCTCCAGTGGAGTATAACGCTGAGATGTATGTCCAGATGATAGCCGAGTTCATTCTGGATGTCATTGGGCAGCCATCGCACGTTGCTGCCAGTTCACATGGAGCTGCCTATGCCGTAGCAGCCGCTGTGCGGCATAAACCTATGATTAAAAGTCTGATACTCTCTTGCCCCACGGGCATTGGTGTAGCTGAAACCAGTAGTTCAATTGCACCAGGGCTTTCCGCACTATTACGTGTTCCTATTATCGGAACATCCGTTTACTATGGCTTGACATCACGGTCATCAATAAAGTCTTATCTGGAATCTAAGATATATTTCGATTCAGCAGAGGTGACAACCACAGTAGTTGACCAGTATTATGCTGCTGCACACCAGCCTGGAGCCGAACGAGCTGTTCGCGCGTTTATGTCAGGAGCACTGAACATAGACATTACGCAGGAATTCAAAGAACTTACCCAGCCTGCAGCACTAGTCTGGGGTAAGGAGGCCAAACTAACACCTGTAGAGGTTGCTGACCGCTTTATAGCTATAAATTCAGGTGTGAGGCTCGATATTTTGCCAATATCGGGACAACTGCCGCATGTGGAGCGTTCCGATGCTTACAACGCTGTCATACGCGATGTGACCAGCAGACCACCGGAAGGGGCAACAGCGCCTCCACATAAGCATACATCTTTATAGCCCAACAGACTGCGACAAATAACTGTTATTCAGAGAACAAAATTGTCTGTTTGCGCTTGATTGAAAAGCTATCTTGACTACAGTGTGGTAGGCTGCTAATATTCGTTTGTGGGAGTTGCATATATGAAGAGGACTTCGATGATGAGGGACAATTATTATGATCTCCTTCAGGTTCCGCATGACGCCAGCAAGGCAGATATCAAACGGGCTTACAGACGGCTCGTTCGCCAGGTGCATCCGGATATCAATCCCACGCTGCCGGATGCACAGGAGCGGCTCCGGCTGGCCATAGAGGCATATAAAGTACTGGCAGATCCTGCAACACGAGCATCTTATGACCAGGTTCAAAGGCTTTTCACAGCACCATATCCAATGGAAGTCTGTACGGCAAATCAGGCTCCGAGGTTGTTCGTTGAGCGCAAGGTTACTTCCATTAAGGCTTTGTTTGTAACAGTCGTGCTGGCAGCACTTGTCGTATACCTGTGTGTGGCTTTATCCAGTGGAAGGTCAGGTCCACTGGAATGGCAAAGTAAGGCAACAGACTTTTGGTCGTCTCATGGTAAAAGTGCAGGAGATGCTGAAGTAAGTACGTTCCCTTACCTGGATTTACGGCAAGAAGATATACAAATCCGGCCTTGGAACTACACTGAATTTAGTTATATCCTGAATAATCAAGATACGGATGGCAAATTTAGGCATAGAGGAGATTATGTTCTTGCATCAGGTTACCAGGTGGTGGCAGGATGCACTGATTCAACAGGCGATTGTGCAAAAACACTCAGTAAGATGCAAAAAAGCATAAATCCGTCCACAGAATCTCTTTAATTTATCGACTGCCTACTAAGAATCTGCAAAAAATAAGCAGGACTCCAGTACCTTTTCGAATAAGCGTCAATATGGAAGCGGACAAGCTTTCTCTTATGTACATCTGGTCCCGCCAGCGGCTCTGTCATTCTTGTGTCAGTCTATGATGCATTGTGACCCTGGACTGGGATTTGGAGGCTCTAATAATGAGATTACAAACCCCGATGACTCGGGAAAGGGGTGTTACGTTTGATACAAACTCGCTGCCGGATAAAGACCGACTGGCTCGGTTGCTTGCAGCGATAGCTCGGCCCTTTGTTTTATCGAGTGACCGTGAACTCAGTGTGCTGCGCCGTGGGCTGACAAAGGAAGGCTGGAAGCGCAGCCTCTACCTTCAGGATGCTCCTGATGATCCTGTCTGCCTGACTGGAGCAGGGCTTTTAGCCAGGGCAAACCAGTGGCTTATCAAGGATATTACGATTCCTCCAAGGTCAGGTTGCTGCCACGACTTCTTCTGTGATGACGGTAACAGGCTTGAGATACCAAAAAGCCTTGCACCGCAATCGCAATATGTTTGCCCGGTTTGTAGACAGACTTACAGCGGAGAGAAATATGATGCAGCAGTCAGGTGGTATCAGCACTATGCTATGTCTATGGCATGTCTGGCACTGGCGCTGATGTATCAAATCGACCGAGATGCAGAATATGCAAATAAAGCAATAGAGATACTGCTCAAGTATGCACAGGCTTACCCAGGCCCGCATACGGATACTGTAGAAGGTGGAATTATTCATCGGTCGATAGATGAAGCGGTTTGGGTAGTGCCTCTTGCTCAGAGTTATGACCTGATTTATCACACCAAATCGCTGACTCCGGCGGACAGAGACCTGATAGAGAACAATTTCTTCCGTTCTTTGGCTCAAGGGCTGCTTGACCTTGATTCGAACGGCAGTTGGGGAGTATGGCATGGGGCTGCAGCAGGAGTGATAGGCTGCGTACTCAAGGACGCTGATATTCTCAGTGAATCAATAAAGAGATTTTCTACGCAGATTGCTTTGGAACTTGGTGATGACGGTATCTGGCCTGAATCTCCTCACACAAATCATTTCTTTACACTAATGGCATTCATTCAACTGGCTGAGGCCTGCAACAGACTGGGGATAGACCTGTATAACTATCAACCGAAGCGCGGTAAGAGCCTCAAGTCCATGTTCGTTGCGCCGATTAGCCTTATGTATCCTTCCTTGCAGCTTCCTGCGATAAATGACGGATGTTACAATGCTTTTCTACCGTTGTCGCTGTATGAGGTTGCTTACCGCCGGTGGTCTGACCCATCTTTTGCCTGGGTGCTTAAGACCGGATACGGCTATGCAAGGAATCCTATCTGCAATATCCACGAGGATTACCGCAACCAGTTTACCAGAAGCAGCCTGTACGGGTTTTTATTTGGCAGAGACCTGCCGGGGCGCACTCAAGAGCCGCAGGCTGATTCGTCAGCGTTCGACAGCTTGGGAATATGCGTGTTGAGGAACAATGATGGGACTGCTCTCACACTGGATTATGGACACAAGTTCGAACAAGGCCATCTGGACAAGCTGGCAATCACATTGTATTCCAACAATGGAGTGCTTTGCGCAGATTACGGCGCTCCCGGTTCTGGTGCAAAAGTCTTTGATTATTATAAAGAAACAGTCAGCCATAATACGGTTATAGTTGATGGAAAGAATCAACAGCCTTCAGATAAGTCTGAGCTTGTTCAGTTCAAGCCGGGTGATTATCTGCAGTTGGCAGAGGCACAATCGACGGATTCTTACCCTGGTGTTATCCACAAGAGGCTTGTTCTGCTTGCCTGGGATGTGGCACTGGTACAGGATGAGCTGGAAAGCGAGTCAAAGCACGTTTATGACTGGCTGCTGCGATGCGAAGGGCAGTTGTGTGATTGTCCAGATGACAAAAAGTCTGTTGAAGGGCTTCCTGACCTGTTTACTGAACCTCGTCTGCTGGGAGAAGGCAGAGAATTCAGTGTAAGGTGGCATGTAGATAACTACGGGCTGGGTGTGTGGTTAGGAGTTGATTCTCAAGCTGCATTGATTTCGGCCTTATGTCCGGCTGAGACTGCTGTAAGGACGATTCCAGTGGTCGACCTTCGGCAGAATTCCGCTTCAGCGCGATATCATACACTGCTGGCACCGTACTGCGATGCAGTTCCTCAGTTCGAGCGGCAGGGGAAGGTATTGAAGGTCACAAGAGGGAATGTAACGGACTGGATATACTCATCTGATGCACCGTTTGATGCCGTGGAATCCGCAGAAATCGATTCCGACGCCAGTTTTGCAGCGGTCCGCGAAGTAGATGGGGCTGTTGCGGCCTGCGGCCTTTTCGGAGGGAGTTATATCAACCTTAGAAGTGAGTTCCTGCTTCAAGGATGTGGTCCGTTTGAGAAGATAGAGGCTAAGCTGGACTCGAGAAATCCGGTTATTTCCTTTAAAGGCTCACCTGGCGGATGTCTTAAGCTGAAATGCCACTCACGAGCGATGAGAGTGAACGGACATAAGATATCAGCAACCAATTTGAACGGTGTGGCGACTATCAAACTGGTCGGAGTGCTGGCTGAGGTTTGATTTAACTGGTAGAAGGTATAGGAATGTGATTAAAAGGCTGGGATTGCTCCCGGCCTTTTCTGCTTGTAGCAGTTATCTATTCTGCTCCGATAAACACGACTTCCTGCCCGGTCTTCTTTCTCTCTGCTTCGTCAGTCAGCCGGACAGAAATCAGTTTGGACACTCCGGGTTCCTGCATTGTGACACCGTAGAGCGTATCTGCCGCTTCCATAGTAGCCCTGTTATGGGTTACGACAATGAACTGAGAGTCCTTGGAGAACTCCCGAAGAACTTCTGCGAACCGCTCGACATTGGAGTCATCGAGCGGGGCATCAACCTCGTCGAACATAACAAACGGGCTGGGCCTGACCATTAAAAGCGAAAAAAGCAGCGCGGAAGCTGTCAGCGCACGTTCTCCACCTGAAAGCAGAAGCAGGTTCTGCAGTTTCTTGCCTGGAGGCTGAACTATAACTTCAACTCCAGTCTCAAGCAGGTTGGACGGGTCTGTCAGCACAAGTTCAGTCCGTCCGCCGCCAAACAGCCTCTTGAACATGTAATCGAAGTGTTCCGCCACATTGTTGAAGGTGTCCATGAACAACTCGCGGGTGCCAGAGTCTATCTCCCTGATAGCATCCTGCAGTTTGGCACGGGCATCCTCAAGGTCGCTTTTTTGAGTAGTTAAGAATTCCCAACGCTCTTTGATTCGTTCGTATTCCTGGATAGCGCCCGTGTTGACAATCCCCATGGATTTGATTTCTTTTCTCAGCCTGGCGACTTCGGTGGCAGTGCCTCGCTCCACTTCCTCAGGTTCAGGTCTTGCCAGAGCTTCATCAGCCGAGATTTCGTATTCTTCCAGCAGCCGCTGCGAGGTCTGAGATATCTGCACCTCGAGCCGGGCTTCTTTGACTTCACAATCTCTTAGAAGTTCCGCAGTCTCGGAGCGATTGTGGTGAAGCGATTTCAACTCCGTATCTACACTGGACATTGACTGCGAAAGCTGAGCACGCTGGTTAAGCAGGTCTTCCAGTTCGGACTGCAGCCGGCTTACGGTCTTCTCGATTTGAACCTGCTGCTCTGACAGGGTTTCCCTTTCCCGTATGCTGACCGAAGACTGGTTTACCTGTTTGCCTATTTCGTCCCTGCGGTTCCTCAGTTCAGTTTCTATCTCAGTGACAAGCGCTTCTGTCTGCCGGATGGACTGTTCAAGGCCGGTCTTTCGCTCTCTTAAAGATGCCAGAGTTACGGACATCTCCATCAATTCTTCCGAGAGCGATTCCCGGTGTGCGCTCAGGTCTTCCACGCGCTTTTGGGCGTCGGCTACGAATGTGTCGAGGTCGATATTCTCCTGTCCGGCAGCAGAGAGTTCTTCTTCAAGCAGCGCCAGTGCGTCGGAATCGCTGGAAAGCGCAGCTTGGACTTCCTCTTTTTCGAGCAGGACAACTTCCATCTGACCGGATATTCGTTTTAGCTCCTGGGCAAGGAACTCAAGCTGCCTTTCTGCTTCCACAAGGGCCAGCCTGTCTGCTGCTGCAGCCTGTTCAAGCTCTGTTATCTTCTGGCCAGCGGAAGCGAATATGTCTCTGGCAGCCAGACCTGCCTCCTCACACTTCTGCCGGGCAGCTTCAAGCTTGGAAAGCTCCTTGTTGAGCGTGTCCATCTCCTGTTTGCGGCCGAGCAGGTTAGGCCCTTTACCCGGCCGTATACCGCCTGTCATTGCACCGGTGGGAACGATGACCTCTCCATCCAGCGTGACTATTTTGCCCCATCCTGCAGCACTTCGAGAGAACTTGACCGCATTATCGATGTTGTCTACAACAACAACCCGGCCAAGAAGCACGTTTATTGCTGGGGAATACCGCTTGTCGTAGGATATTATGTCGCTTGCGATGCCCAGCACGCCTGGTTTCTTAAAGTCCCCGTTGATGGAAGACACCTGAGGCCGGATTCCATCCAATGGAAGGAATGTGGCGCGGCCTGCGCGGTTCTCCTTGAGGAACCGGATGGCCTGTTTTGCATCTTCTACGGTGTCAGCGATAACATCCTGAACAGCGCTGCCCAGCGCGACATCGACTGCTGTTTCAAAACCTTGCGGGACTGTTATGACATCAGCTACAACTGCATAATTGCCGTGGAGCTTGCCATGCTTTCTGGCAGCCATTACAGCTCGGACGCCTTCGAAGAACCCTTCGTGCGATTCTGCCATCTCTTTGAGTGTAGCAAGGCGGGAAGACTTACCGACCATCTGCCGGTTGATCTCGTCCAGTTCCTTGGTAACTGTTGAAATCTGTGCCTGAGCTTCCTCACACTGCTTTCTGAGCGGCGGCAGTTCCTGTTCGCGCCGTTTTTGGCGTTCTCTCAAATCTTCAGCACGTTTTGAAAACTCGCTCTGGCGGTTTGATGCATCTAAGCTGCTTGCTTCCAGCGACTCCAGTTCGGCCAAATATTTAGCCAGCGCTGCTTCAAGTTCAGCCTGACGTGCCTTGAGGCTTTCCAGTTCTGTCCGTTTGGCAGCCTGTGCCCGTGCCAGTTCAACGTAAGCCGATTTATGGTCTTCTACTATCCTCGATGCCGATTCAAGCTCTTCCGTAACCTGCTCGAGCGTTTTCGAGTGAGCCGCAACATCCTGAGCAAGCTTCGCTTCGCGTTCAGCACATCCCTGTTCTTCGCTTTCCAGCCTGCCAAGCCGCTCCATCGTTTCGTTGAACTTCCTGTCAAGCTGTTGGATTTCCGCATCTAGCCGTTGGCGTGTTTCTTCAGCCGACCGCTGGCGTTCATCGAACAGAGCCAGTTGGCTTTTGATTCGCTGCGCTGATGATGCTGCATCCTGGTGACGTGCTCTTGCGCCTTCAACCGTCCTGTCAAGCTCCGAAAGCTGGTCTGAGAGCTTCTCTTTTTCCCACTCCAAATCGGAAATCCGCTTGTCCTGCTCGATTATCTGCTGTGCTCCGTCTGTTTTAGCCAGCCTGATGCGGTCTAGTTCAGCAGACCATCTTCTGAGGTCATTGATAAGCAGCCCGGTTTCAATCTCTCGGAGCCGCGTGACCAGTTCATTGTAACGGGCGGCCTGTTCTGCCTGTTCTGCGAGTGGTTCAACCTGGCCTGACAGTTCTGAGACGATATCGTTGACTCTTCTCAGGTTAGCCTCAGTGTTTTCGAGCTTTTTGGCGGCTTCTTTTCTACGGAACCGGTATTTCTTTATGCCGGCGGCTTCTTCAATCAGCGTGCGGCGGTCTTCTGATTTAACGGACAGGATAGCGTCTATTTCGCCCTGGCTGACCATAGAGTAAGCATCGCGGCCCATGCCGGTATCGAGCAGCAGTTCGTAGATGTCTTTAAGCCTGCACTGGGTCTTATTGATTAGGTATTCGCTGTCCCCGGAGCGGTAAATCCGACGGGTGACGGTGATTTCGGAGTAGTCGAGCGGAAGCGTTCCGCAGGTGTTGTCTATGGTAAGGGAAACCTCGGCCATCCCCAGCGGTTTGCGTTTATCGCTGCCCGCGAAGATGACATCTTGTGATTTGGCTCCCCGGAGGTTGCGCACATTCTGTTCGCCGAGCACCCACGCGATGGCATCGGCGATATTGCTCTTTCCGCTGCCGTTTGGACCTACTACGGCTGTGATTCCACTTGTGAGGTCTAGTTCAGTGCGATCAGCGAAGGTTTTAAATCCCTGGATCTCGAGACGCTTAATGTGCATAACAAGTATTATACTATGGATTGGCTCCTGGTACAAAGGGGTTTTATGCTTAAACGCTGGGGAAAACTGACTCAGCTATTTGTCCGGGGGAATTGCAAATTTACGATTACGATTGACGATACGATTGCCCGGCCCGCCTCACGATTGCCCGGCCCGTCCTCGGGCCGGGCAGATATATCCGCACGTCCCCGTGCGGAAGCAATGATTATTAGGAGATGCTGAAACAAGCTCAGTATGATGTGCCAGGTTCGGTATGACAGGTCAGGTTCAGCATGATGCAAAGCATAGCAAAGTACCCTCTGGTAATCTTACCGAGGATTTACGGCAAGCAGGCGGATTTCTGTCAGTTCTTCCATAGTATAATGCACACCTTCTCTGCCAAAACCCGTATCTTTGACGCCGCCATAAGGCATGTGGTCAATCGGATATGCAATCCCGGTTATTGATGTTTAGATAATTGTTCGGAATCACAGATTCCTTAGCAATATGTTCGGGAGAAATTGCAAATTTCTCCCGAGGTTGGGATAGGTTGTAATATTAAGTCTCATAACTGGGCGTCGGTGCAAAAAGCGCGCACCGACGCATATAAACATACTTGTTACTCAACACTCGTAACTCGTTACTATACCCCTACTCGTCCGTAAATCCGTTCCCGGACGAATAAGACTGACGCATACAAACCCATTCTCTCCATTTCGAAATTTCTCACTTTCTGGTTTTCCACGTTAAATTCCCTTTCAGGCTGTTGGGAATTGGCTTTACAGTCTGGTCAACTCCTGCTACGATTCCCCTATGAGTGTTGAACGAATAGACAGCCAGAAACATCCGGTAATGCAGACTCTTCGCGAGCTGCAGACAGAAAAAGGCAGACTGGAGCACGAGTCTTTCATTGTAGAAGGCACAATGCTTGTCCATCGGGCGCTTGAGTACGGCATAAAGGTCCGGTCTGTCGTATTTACCGACAAGTATTCATCACAACCCGAAGCAAATGTTATCTTCTGCGATGCAGCAACTCAGGGAGTAGCCGTATACGAAGTCAGCGAAGGGCTTATGACCAAGGTTGTTCCAGGCAGGCCAACTCCGGGAGTGGTTGCTGTGGTTGAACGGCGGCTGTTCGATACATATAGCTTGCTCGTAGGGCCGAGTCCGCTGATAATCCTCATTGACCAATGCGAGAACCCTGATAACCTCGGAATGCTGCTCAGGTCGCTCGATGCAGCAGGTGTGGATGGCGTAGTTCTTACTTCTGACAGCGTTGATCCGTTCTCCAAGCTCTGCGTAAGGGCATCACGAGGCGCCGTTCTCAGCCTCAGGCTTGCCACTGTGGATAAACCAGAGGAATGGATTGCCAGAGCTAAGGAGACCGGATACCGGGTTCTTGCCTCATCAGCACATGGCACGCAGACTATCTGGACTGCAGACTTTACCGGGAGTGCCATCGTAGTTGTTGGAAACGAGCATACAGGAGTCAGACAGTCCATCCGCCAGATGGCAGACTCAGTGGTGGTAATCCCAATGAAAGGCAGAATGGAATCTCTGAATATTGCAGTTGCAGGTGCGATAATGGCCTACGAAGCTGCAAGACAAAGAGGAGTGGCTTTCTGATATTCTGTATTTGTCGCAGGTGCCTCATTTCTAAATTTTGATAGTTGCAAAGCCCCTGTCTGTCTGGTATAAAGGTATAGGTGCTGGTTTAACCGGTTTGCTTTTTTAGTTAAAAGGCTGTTTCACAGTTGACTCAGCCGGGCAAGCCAGGAAATCAGCTCTTAGATACTCATGCCAGCGGCGCGATACCTCAATGAGGAGGATTTCCTCCATCGCACGCATGGCAAAAGGAGGCTTTCCCTTAATGTTTCGAGTGGTTTTAACCTTCACACTTGTAACGCTTTTCAGTATATGTGCTATTGCGTCGGCTGCCTCGGTTGACCGCGCATTAATAATCCTGAAAAGCGATTCGTATGCCGATACAGAGGCAACGATTGACGCACTTGTGCGCATCGGTGCGCGCGCACAGCACGTAATTCCTCCGAAGACCGTTATTGCCATCGTACCGGCAGAGGTCGAGGCAGAGGTGCGTTCTTTTGATAATGTTGCGGAGTTTCACCGCAGTGTAGTCCCGGTTACAGCCTCATTAGACTCTGACATAAAACCAGGAGTAGAGGCTTGGAACTTCCTTATCACTCCTCGCAGCACTACCTTGTTGCCAGACGAAGTGGGTATGATGCTGTCCAACGATACCTATGTGCTTCCAAAGCCTCAAACAGCTATAAAGTCAGCCAGCCAGAGTCAGGCTCCAGGCTACAATGATACAAGCGATTTCATGATTGGCAAAATTGCACTTGGGCTTGTGCTGCCGGAATCAATTAAAGGCACCGAGACCTGGTCATCCCAGCGTATGCAGACGGTGTTCAACCATGTAGTTGCTGGAATGGACTGGTGGGCTACTCAAGGCGGTCCGTCAGCGAATATGACTTTCTACTATGACACTCACTTGGGAGTGCTCTGCAATTACGAACCGATAACCATGAATAATGACAGCATTTGGATTAGTGATGTCCTCGGCAGGATAGGTTATACATCAGGTTCAAGTTCATGGGACAGGGCTGGTGAATATATTAACCACATGCGAAATACCTTGCACACTGATTGGGGTTTCGTCATGCTGGTAGCAGACAGTTTGAATGATGCTGATGGGGTGTTCCCAAATGGATTGTGCGCTTATGCGTGGATTGGCGGCCCGATTACTGTTCTGACCTACGACAACGACGGTTGGGGAATAGAAAACTTCTATAGAGTAGCCGCGCATGAGACAGGGCATATCTTCGGATGTTCGGATGAATATGGCTACTGTGGTTTTGGTCCTGCTGGCTACCTGGGTGTTGATAACGGCAACTGCGAGAACAACAACCCAAACAGCGTTCCATGCATGATGAGAGGTAATGACCTTCAACTATGTGCTTGGACACCAGGACAGCTCGGTTGGAGAGATTCTGATGGCGACGGCATATACGATCCAATCGATAACGAAGTCTCCAACATCATCACCTCACAGGTTACATCTCTTGAGAACGGCATAGTAACAATCACCGGCACTGCCAAGGATATCCCATGTCATTCTCCATATGGCAATGAGGTCACCATAAACAAGATAGCTTCGGTAAGATACAGAGCTGATGGTGGGGAATGGTTTACAGCGCAGGCTGTTGATGGTGCTTTTGACCTTGATGTGGAAGAATACACATTTACCACTCCAGCGCTTGGTCCAGGAATGCACACAATAGAAATAGAAGCGTTTTCAACCTCAGGTAACTCAGGAATAGCAATATGTACGCTTGACCCAACTCCTCCAGTTATGGGCCAGGTCACAGATGAAGGCGATTACACCTACGATGAGACTCGTATGGAAGCACGGTGGTCTGCTAGTGACCCGGAATCTGAGGTAGTTGAATACGCTTATGCTATAGGCACATCTCCAACAGACCCAGGTTCTGGTTATGTTAAAGATTGGACATCTGCCGGACCTTCAACAAACGTTGCTGTAACCGGATTGAGCCTCACAATGGACCAGACCTACTACTTCTATGTTAAGGCTAAGAACTCAAGCGGAGCCTGGAGTGAGCCTGTATCATCTGACGGAGTTAACGTAGGCGAGATAAATATCGGACAAGCAAGATACCTTGAAGCCGGACGATGGGTTGCGCTCAAGGGCAAGGCCGTCAATGGTTCGTTCGGAAGCATATTCTATATCCAGGAGTCTGACAGGTCAGCCGGTATCGGGGTAAGCTACTCCTCGATGCCAAATGAAGGTGATGTCGTCACTGTGCGCGGCAGACTGGCCAGAAGCGGGGTTGAATACTACCTTAACGCAAGCAGTGTGGAAACAATCGGTTCCGCAGAGCCAGTAAAACCGGTATTTATGACAAACAAAATGATTGGAGGCCATCTGGAAGCATCTTCACATCCAGGTTTTGAGGACGATGCTGGTCTGGGGAGTCTGTATAACATTGGATTGCTGGTTAAGACAAGCGGCAGAGTGACCTACCTTGACCCGGCAGGAGCCTTTGCTTACATTGACGATGGTTCAAACCTGACGGATGGTAATGAACTTGGTGCTGGCGGAACTGCAGTCAAGGGTATTCGAGTTATACTGCCTGACGGCGTAGAGATGCCTCCTCCTGGGGTTTATGTCTATGTTACAGGCGTTTCGGTAAGCTGCTGGGTAAACCTGGAGAACGCCAGAGTAGTCAGCGTAAGGTCTCAAGAAGACATTTCCGTTCTGCCGGGTGCAGTTTTAGCTGGCAAAATCGATAAAAGCGGTACTATGGTTTTCGATTATCTGGTTGAAAGCGAGCATCCTTATACTCCCGGTATTTACTACTCATGGATGGTAAGCGGCCCAGCTCAGGCTACTGAAATGCGAGCTCATTTCACCAAAATCGAGATGGAGCAGGACCAGGATTTCCTGTATCTTTTGGATGCCAATTATTCAGGCTACCAGTCATGGAGTAATGGCGAGCCGATTTTCGATGTTTGGTCCAAGTGGGTTTCTGGAAACCGGTTCATACTGTACCTCAGCGTTAGAGAAGGGACTGACAACTACGGGTTCCAGATGGACAAATATGAGGCATATCTTCCGTCTATGCCGGTCGCAGGTGTTCTCATGACATTGACACCTGGGCCAATCACTGCTATTACTGATGCCAATGGGATGTATTCGTTTGGTTCGTTAGCTCCGGGCACTTACACTATCACCCCGTCGATGGAAGGAATTACCTTTACGCCTTCCAGCATTACTGTAACGGTAAGTGAGCGGGAATTCGCACCTGGATTGAACTTTACGGGCAACTAAAGGTTAAATACGCTAAAGGCCGGGTGGAGAAAGTTTGCCTACCCGGCCTTTACTTATCAGATTTACCTCTGTAAAACTAAGAATCCCCATGTTTTTCCTTATAAGCAATTGCTGAGGTATAATAGTGGAAAGCTATAACTCGTCCTTGTAGATAAGGAGTGAGGCAATGATACCTCAGACAACACAAATGGACTCCCAACTACTCAAAGATTTGATTGTTTCCGGGGCTATTTTGATAGTCTCCATATTGGTTGCACTGATTGTTAGTTATGTACTCAACAGGATTGCTAAAAGGTTCGATAAAGACGACGCGCTTCTTGATGATTTGCTTAGAGCATTTAGATTTCCAGCAGCAGGGCTTATTATAATCACCGGTATCTTTTCTGCTCTTTTGCATTTGAGTGTGACACATAAGTTCATTGCTCAGCAGCAGCACTGGTTTGTCGCCATTGCAACGCTTTTAGTAGTTTATGCCGGTTCACAGGCCGCAAGCATAGGAATCCGGTGGTATGTGCGTTCGTTTGGAGATCCGTCTTTCGAAGGTCATGCATTGATATATCGGAAGATAGTAATGCTTGTGATATGGATTTTCGCAGGCGTCCTTGTTTTGGACCAGTTAGGCTACAAGATAACTACCATAATCGCCGGTCTTGGTATTGCTGGTCTGGCCGCAGGTCTTGCTCTGCAGGATACGATAGCTAACCTGTTCTCCGGGTTCTACCTCATGGTAGACCGGAGTGTCCGAACAGGAGATTATATCAAGCTGGACACTGGAGATGAAGGTTTCGTCGAATACGTAGGCTGGCGCAATACGAAAATCCGCGTGTGGGCGAATAACATTGTTCTGATTCCAAATGCAAAGCTGGTGCAGAGCGTAATCACGAACTACACACTGCCATCTCCAGACCTTTCCGTATATGTGTGGTGTTCTGTAGGTTATGATAACGACCTGGATTTTGTCGAGAAAGTAACGTTGGATGCGGCAAAGGAAGTCATATCGAAGGTTCCAGGCGCTGATACAACTTATAATCCTGTAGTCAGATTCAAAGAATTCGGGGATTATAGTATAAAGCTGCTCCTGATAATACGAGCTGAAGATGTGAGCGCGCAATATCTGCTTCATCATGAATGTATGAAGGCGCTTCACAAGCGATATCGAGAAGAAGGTATAGATATATCTCTACTTGTGCAGCACCTGGTGCTTTCAGACGGTGAAAAGCCTGTCCGAATCAGCAGTGGTGATGGCATCAAGAGGTCTAAGATTGACTCTCAAGTGCCGATGGATGGAAAAGGATAGTTTATCAGGGTTTTATTCCCCTTTGGAGTCGGAGGATTGGTTGTCTGCCCATCGCTTGGAACACTCATCAATTGCCTGACGTGCCGGGCCAGCATGGTCCCAGCCGATTATCAGCGTGGCAGCTTCTTCCAGGTTCTTGTAGGTATCGAAAAAGTTCTCTATCTCCCGAAGCCAATGGGGCGAGATGTGGTCGATATCCTGTACCCTATCAAATCGTGGGTCTCCAACAGGTACAGCAAGGATTTTCTGGTCTTCGCCCTTTTCATCTATCATATTCAAAACGCCGATTGGCCTTACTTCAACATAACACCCTGGAAAAGTAGGTTCTTCTACAATGATGAGAATATCCAGATGGTCACCGTCCGGCGCCAGTGTATTAGGAATGAACCCGTAGTCAGTAGGGTAATGGACTGATGAGTACAGCACGCGGTCCAGCCGGATTATACCTCGATGTTCGTCAAATTCATACTTGTTGCGAGCGCCGCGAGGGATTTCGACCACGCATTCGATGGTTGTGCCTTCACTCGGAACAGTTCCAGGTCTGTCGTACATAAAAAAGCCACCCTGAAAGACTATTTAACAGGGTGAACTTACCCATGCCGCCTAAATTATATTGATTGTAGTCTGAATCTACCGAAGAAGCCGCAGTGTTACGACTTCTTCGGTAGATTCAGCATTCCGGTGCGCTCAATGCATCAATGGATGCCTGTAGTTCGGTGGATACTCAGCAAGCACACCGCCTGATTTGTCTGTGTATTTGGAGATAATGCCTTGGGGTATCTGTCAGACCGTTGGGCACGCTATATCTGACAGTAAATCCAAAGGGCAATATTCCTGACACTGACTCAAATCATCAAGCAGTTATGCACTGAGCCGCATTCCCCGACTGTTGTGAGCGGATGTCCGGGTTTTCAAAGATGAATAAGCAGTTCGGGCATGTGTATAATACGGGTTAATCCGAAGTGCCTGAGCATATTCGTAGATAGCTTCTCTAGGCACACCGGCAGCCTCGTAAGCCTGCCCGAGGTTGTAGTGGACGCGAGCATCATCAGGACGGAGTTCCGCAGCACGTTTCAACGCGCCGATAGCGGCATTATAACGTCCGACGCCAGCGTAAGCCGCACCCAAGTAAAGGAACGCCTTGAAGTCCTCGTGGTCCTCCATCGTTGCCTGCTCCAACTCTGCAACTGCTGTCGTATAATCCTGCAGCTTGAACGCCTGCAGTCCTTTCTCCAAGGTATCGCTTTCCTTGCCCATTAGTTTCTCCCTCCTACGTCTTTATCGGATAAACATAGCAGGAGAGATTACCGAGAAAACTACCAGATTTTTATCTGACCTGCGCGATAAAGCTGACAAAGGGAACCTCCGATATGAATGATTATCTAATAAGTGCTGTACAAGAAAAGGAGCCGCATCTGCGGCCCCTCAAAACTCCGTGTGTAAATTAGAATCTATGGAATTTTTCCAAGCAGCCCTACTATTATATCTCCTGATGCCAGTTTACCGGAAGCCCTATATTCTCTCGATCCATCAAAAGGCACTGCCTCTATCTGGAAAAAGTCCGGAATGGCAAATACAGCGTCTGAATTCGTGCGGATGTTGTCTTCAACAGTCACTGTGACCTTAGCCTTACGGCCGTTTATCGCTCCCAAACCCTGCAGCACGGCTTTCCTGCCATCTACCCGCAGGAACTGGACCATTGGAACATCAATACACACGGAAGGTCTTAATGAGGAATTGGTAGACAACGGAGAATACTCGGCGTATTTGATGGTCCCCTGGCATCCGAGCGGATTTGTAGCTGCATGGAAGTCAAACCGCCCTATACCTCCGTAATGCAGTTTAATCAGGCCGTAACCTTTTGCAAAGGCACAGGATGTATTACCAAAAACTGTTATGTCGCCTTTGATAACCCCTCCCTGATGGTCATAGATTATCGTAAGCGGGCCGAGAGGTTTGGCAACTATGTGCAGATAGTCTCCAGCCAGGGAATCCAGAACCTCAAGCCTGATTTCGGCTTCCATCCTGTTCCAGTAGCCAATACCTGTTACAACAGCGGTATTTCCTTTAATCTCCAACCATTTGACCTGTTTGCAGACAACTATATTGCCCCAGGCATTCGCTGTTGTATCCTCAATAAGAGAGAATCCGCCGATGAACTGGTTGCCGCATCTGGCAACATTGATGTCAAACGTGGCAGTGAGGCCGTCGTTACTCAGCCTAACAACTCCGTATCCTCGCACACCTGCATCGGGAACTGCGATATCTACTACTTGAGCCGTAACTGGAGTCACCAAAAATACCAGAAACAGAAAGATGCTGCCTAATTTTCTGCTCAACATCCTCACCTCTCCTTATATTACTGTATTAAAGACGTGATAACATGCTCGACGTCTGTTGTCAACTGGTACAAATGCTAATTAATCATAAACACTGGTGCAAAGATACGGCTGCATGTAGAATAAAATAAGGCCATGCACTACAGGGGGTATTTATCGAAAAAGGACAGTGCATGGCCTCTGTTGAGGTGAATGCCGGGGATCAATCCGTGTAGCGTCGTGCGCCTTCGTAACGTTTCGCGTAGTATGGTGAATCCAGCAAGTCCACAGTTACTCCACGTCGAGGATTGGCAGCATGGATAAACTTGCCATCTCCGATGTACATGCCAACGTGTGTGAGCGGCCCTCTGGTATTGAAGAACACGAGGTCTCCCTCCTGTAAGTCTTTCTTGCTGACCGCTTTGCCCAAGCCATACTGCATTTTGGCTGAGTGAGGGAGCTTGATCCCTCGTTTGGCATAAAGATATTGAGTGAAGCCTGAACAATCGAATCCGCCTCGTCCAGTTTCTCCCCAAATATAGCGCGCGCCGCGATGGGCTAATGCTTCTCGGGCAAGAGCGGCGCTGCGGCTGTTAGGAGGACTCTCTTTTTTGGCAGTTGCAGTAGTTGTTTTCTTTACAGGAGTTTTCTCGTTAACAGTTTTGGCAACTACAGGTGACTTTTTTTGAGATTCTTTGGGTATGCCAAGTTCCACTACCAGTTCAGGCAGTGGTTCTTCGGATTCATCGGAAGTATCAGCCGCGGTTGGGCTGACTGCGGACTTATCAATGGGTTCATTACCAGATTTAAGGTCAGAGGATATTTCCTCCTGAATTTCCTTATCAACAGTCTGATCAGCGGTTGGTTCCGCCATCAGAGGACTCATACATGCGCATAAGAAAACCGCTGCTGCGGCAAGCGTCTTGATCAACAGAATAATCCTTCCTGGTCTGTTTTTCGCGACCGCTTGACGAGGGTTGGTGAGGCGCATGGAGAGAAGAACCAGCTCAAAAAGCAAGCACAGTTCAAAAATATCTCTTCACTACGCGCCTGCGGGGTTAGCTTACGGGCTAGGACCGGAAGAGCAGCCCCTCTCCACACTATACGATGAAGATTCGCCCAAGAAACCAACCAGGTTCCCCCGCTTCCTCCCACTGGAGGAATTCGGCGATCAGTTGTTATCCATATCTGGCACATATCTGTTGTGCCAGATATTGTTGAGCATATCCTAACAGACTGTGCAATATTTGTCAACCTATTAACTTTAATTTAGTAAGCTGGCTGAGGAGCATAAAGAGCAAAGAGAAAAGTGCATTCAGATTCAGGTTAAAAATTTTATTTTTCTGCAGCATGTCAGCGGAAAAACCCGCCGAATTACATAATTACAGACCATAATGAGAATATACAGAGAGTAAACTTAAGACCAATTGCAGGAACAACCTTATTCGGATAGCAGTCAGACAACATGTCTGCCTGTATAACGGATTGGCTTCGCGTGATATAGTTCGAGAGGAGTATTTGCAGTATGTCACTTCGCATTAAAATGGCTTTAGTCATCATCGTAGTTCTGTTACTTACCTCATGTTCCTGGGGCGCTGAGGTTGTCGTCCCCTTCGAAACTGGAACCGCACAGATAAACGATACCGGAGACGGCCAGGTTTCTCTTGAAATTCCAGGTTACAGCACATTTGCTACTCCTGGCGATCCGGCGCTTCCTTACATAGAACGGTTTGTGCTTCTGCCTTCAAACACCGATCTTGACACACTCAGCATAGAAATACGCAGCGCAGTTGAGGAAGCAATCTCGGGACAGTTTTCTGTTATTCCAACACCTCCGATAACCACATCCGTAGATGGCCGAGTAATACAAGACTGGGGCAACCAGCCGATCATCGACGGTAAAAACCCATTAATCTATGAATCAGACCAGTTTTATCCCGCCAATTATGCAACGGCAGGATATGAGAGCCGGCTTGGACCTTACCTTATGGTACCTGTAAGGTTCTGGCCGTATAGATATAATCCTGTTACTGGTGAGTTAGTCCGACTGGTAAAAGGTGAAGTGGCTCTTGTTTTTGAGATGACTCAGATCAGTCTCATGCCTGCGCCTGCAAGTCCCTGGTTGACCGAAAAGCTTGAAACGCTTGTGGTAAATCCTGAGCTGGTCAGTGAATCGTATCCTCAAGCAGCAGCTCCTGCATCAGCCGCTCCTCTTGCGATTATTACGACATCCAACATCATAAGCAAGAGCACCAAACTTGCATCGTTCATAGCACATAAAACAAACATGGGGTTCGATGTTACGCTCGTAACTGAGAGCCAGTGGGGCGGAGGCATTGGGAATGCAGCCGCAGAGAATATCCGTACCTGGTTAAAGGCTAATTATGCAACAAAGGCCCGGTATGCAATCTTAATAGGCAACCCACACCCCGACAATGGGGATGTTCCGATGAAAATGCTGTGGCCCCGCTACAATGCCGATGATTATAGAGAAGCCCCATCGGATTATTACTATGCAGACCTGACAGGCAACTGGGACCTGGATGGTGACGGTATTTATGGTGAACAACCAGACGATTTCGGTACTGGTGGTATTGACAGGGTTCCCGAAGTCATCATCGGGCGAATCCCTCATTACGGCAATACTGCAGATCTGGACAAGATTCTGCAGAAGATAATCAACTATGAAACATCGACCACAGTGGGCACCTGGGCGCAGAGAATGTTGATTCCGCTTGAGCCGCTCGATGCGAATACTCCATTGTGGCAATTAGGAGAATTGATCAGAACTGATGTCGCAATTCCTTCCGCCTTAAACTACTACCGTATATATGAGGAAAACTATGGTGTTGTACCAGCTCCAGAAAAGACTCCCTGCAACGAAACCAACGTTCGCAACGAATGGAAAAATGGCTATGCATTCGTCTTTTGGGGCACTCATGGATGGCCGCAGGGCGGCGCTGACATATTTACAACTGGAAGCTGTCCTTCTCTTGATGACACCAAGCCTGCCTATACATTCCAGGGGTCATGTCTGACAGCGTATCCTGAGGCAAGCGATAACCTGGCCTACAGCCTGCTTAAAAATGGCGGTATTGGAACAAACGGCGCAACCAGGGTCTCCTGGTACTATCCAGGTCAGACCGATTACTCCAACACTGACAGCGTCGCAGGTATGACTTACCAGTATGCAAAACAAATAGCAAAACTCCGAAAGCGGAGCGGTGATGCTCTTTATGACTCAAAACTTGCGGTTTACATGGGCATCTACCCGAACCATATAGTCTTTAACCTGTATGGAGACCCAACAATAGTGCCGCAGTGGCCGTCTACGTTCAATATCGAGACTACCTCTCTTCCATACGGAAAGGTTGGGCAGCCTTATTCAGTCAATCTGCAGGCTTCCGGCGGTAAATTGCCGTATATTTGGTCTGTAGTAGATGGATCACTGCCAGGTGGACTCACTCTAAATTCCAATGGAACGATAAGCGGCACTCCTCAGACTTCCGGTTTCTACACGGTGACTATCAGAGCATCGGGAGCGGATGGAGCATGGCAGACCAGGGAATATACCTTTGGAATCAAGATGGCCGCGCACTACTTTGGTTTGGATACCGACCCAGGTTGGACCTGCCAAGGTGATTGGGCATTCGGTAAGCCTGCTGGCGGCGGATCTAATAATCATGATCCGATCTCAGGATACACTGGAGCCGCAGTGTATGGTTATAATCTGGCAGGTGATTATCCCAATAAACTCTCTCAAACACAGTATTTGACTACCAAAGCCATCGACTGCAGCAGCCTGACCGGTTCCAAGCTGGTCTTCAAGCGCTGGCTGGGTGTTGATATCTATGATGGCGCAATGATCGACATTTCCAACAATGGGATTTACTGGACAACAATCTGGGGAAATACTTCCGTTATTTCCGATAGCTCCTGGACTGAGCAAGCGATAGATATTTCATCCTATGCAGATGGTCAACCGACAATTTACCTGCGTTGGGGAATGGGACCTACTAACTCCAGTGTAACTTATCCTGGGTGGAATATAGACGATATTGAGATTGAAGCGGTATTGTCCAAACCGATTATCAAACATACGCCAATTGGAACCACAGATGCAACTACAGGTTACTACTATATAACATGTGATATTATCTGCACCAGCAGTCTACTGCCCAGCAATCCTGTGCTGTATTGGAAGACAACAGATGGTTACACACAAGTGGTTATGAGTTCCATTGGCGGTAAATCATACCGTGGAGCGATTCCTGCACAGCCACTCGGAACAGTGATTAACTATTACATAACTGCTGCTGATCCAGGCGGAACAGCTTATTCTCCAGCTACTGCACCTACAGACACCTATGAGCTGCGCGTAGAACCAGACCAGTATCCTCCGGTCATCGTGCATACGCCGCTGCCTAATACCAAAAACACCACAGGACCTTACCAGGTAAAAGCGGAAGTCACCGATAACAAAGGGATTAGTTCTGTAGTGCTCTACTGGTCAAAGAATGGAGGCTCTCCATCAGGCCTGTTGATGTCAAAGACAGGTGATCCTGAAAAACCGAATGAGTATGTTGCAACAATCTCCGGACCTGCAGTTGCTGGTGATTGGTTTACATATAAAATTGTTGCAATTGATTCGTCTACAGCCAGACTTCAGACTACCAGTCCGGCTAACGGTTGGCATATGTTCAATATAATCCCAGGACCAAGCAGGATTTATTCGTTCCCGTTGGACAGCGATCCGGGATGGACATGTGAAGGAAGCTGGGCCTTTGGACGGCCTACCGGTGGCGGATCGAACGGCAGCGACCCTACCGCTGGCACTACCAACCTTTATGTGTACGGTTACAATCTGAACGGTAACTACACAAACAATATGAGCACGACGAGGTATCTCACTACTACACCTATAGACTGCAGCAATGTATTTAATACTGAACTGAAATTCTATAAGTGGTTGGGAGTGGAAAGCTCTGAAAGAGATCATGCAAACGTCCAGGCTTCATCAGGAGATGGTTCATGGACTGAACTATGGAGTAACCCTCCTACGAGTTTTTGCGATAATTACTGGTCTCAGATGGGCTTTAACATCTCCGGTATTGCTGATGGCAAGCCAAATGTATATATTCGATGGGGAATAGGGCCTACTAACTCTTCCAGAACCTATCCCGGCTGGAATATAGACGATGTCGAGATATGGGGTAATCTGTATAACCCAGTGCCTGATATCTTATCGCTAAAAACAATGGCTGATGGAAGCAGCGTTACCATTCAATCTGGAAAAGTCAGCGCCGTATATCCGGGGTACTTCTACATCCAGGAGAATGGATCGTATAAAGGCCTGAGAGTTGCATGGCCTGAAGCGGTTACAGAAGGCGCTCAGGTGACTGTCAGAGGAATACTCAGGACAAGAAATGGCGAACGAGAGCTTGTAGGAGCTATTGTTACTCAGGGAACCATCGGAAACCCTGTTAAGCCAGTCGGTATGAATCTGAAATCTCTTGGAGGCACTGATTACGCAACGCCTCCTATGGGACAAAGAGCTGTAGCAGGCGGAATCGGGCTTAACAACATCGGAACGCTCATCAAGACAGCCGGAAAGGTAACACAGATCGGTACTGATTACTTCTACATCGACGATGGCTCGAACATCTGGGACGGAACGTATACTTCGGGAGTCAAGAACATCGGTGTAAGAATCAATTGGCCTGGTACTGGTTTCAGTAAAGGCCAGTTTGTCACCATCACCGGCGTCAGTTCCGGGTTTATCAACGGAACTAACTTCATCAGATGCATTCTCCCCAGGAGGGCGTCTGATATACAGTAGATAACAGATAAATAACATCAAATAACCTACACAGGCCGCTCGGATAACTGATTACCGAGCGGCCTGATTTGTTTTTATTAGAGGAATTAGATGATGGAAAGAACTTGCAGCCTTATTGATGTAGTAATTGCAGCATTAGGAATCAACAATGGTTATAAAATTCAACCACATCTTCCATTTTCATTGTTCCTTTGCATTTGGGAAGGTAGCGGAGGAATTCTTTGCCGTAGAACTTCTTGATTAAGCGGGAGTCGAGTATTGCCACAACACCTCGATCGGTCTTTGTGCGGATTAACCTGCCGAATCCTTGTTTTAGCCTTATCTGAGCCTGGGGCATGGCGTATTCCCTGAACCAATCGCCGCCTGAGCTGGTAATGGCATCGCACCGGGCGCGGTTGATGGGGCTGTCCGGCACTGCAAACGGTAGCTTATCGATAACAACAAGCGAAAGCTTCTCCCCACGCACATCGACTCCTTCCCAGAAGCTGTGCACACCCATAAGGCAGGCGTCGTCGGACTTGCGGAACTCCTCCAGTAGCTTGTCATTGGACTTTTCACCTTGTTTGAGGAGTTTATACGGCAGCCGGCCTTTCAGATTGTCATAAACCGCGTTCAGCATTCGGTAAGAAGTGAAAAGCAGGAATGCGCGGCCTCCGGAAGCTGTTACCAACTGCTCTATACGCTTTGAAACGGCCTCAGCGTATGTCCATTTTTCTGAAGGGAAGTCCAAGTCCTTAGGAACATACAAAAGCGACTGCTCTTTGTAGTTGAACGGAGAGCCAAGCACCATCTGAATAGCATCCTCTGGCACTCCAAGCCTGGAACGGATGTAGTTGAACCCTCCTGAGTTCGCAAGCGTGGCTGAAGTGAGAATTACGCTGTCTTTCCGGCACCAGAGCGAGCCTTCAAGTGCTGAAGAGACATCTACAGGAGTCAGATGAAGACAGCAGCTTACGAACTTGCCTCCGTTGGGCTTATCGCACCACTTGAAATAGTTATCATGCTCTCTGAAGAACAGGCTGTGAAGCTCGTCTTTCATCCTTCCGAGCATCCTTCGAAAGCTCTCTATGCGGTGTTTGAGGTCTTCGTCTTCCTCAACATCCTGGTCTGCCAGTTGGCGGTTCAATCCGTCGATAAGCGACATCAACTCCGTAGCGGCTTCTTCAAGATTGTTTGTCTGACGTTCCTGGAACGCATCCTGAAAGAAGAATTCCGAGCGAGGGACATCCTGAAAGAGCGCGAACAGCCGCTTGTTGGCGTCCTCAATCATATCCAGTTCGGTTGCAGTCACGGCAATGTCTCTGCGCTTCTTTATCCTGTTAAGGATATTTTGCACCCGATAATTGGAGAACTCTATCCCGAAGACCTTGCTTGCCACGTCCTCGAGGTGATGTGCTTCGTCGAAGATGACCGCGCCATACTCAGGCAGGATGGAGTTATTAGGGTCCATAAGCCTGATTCCAAGGTCGCTGAAGAAGAGCGAATGGTTCACGACTATCAAATCAGCCTCAGCCGCGCGTTTCCTCATCCCGTAGTAGTGGCATTTTTCAAAATGGCAGCACTGCTGATGACGGCAGGTATCCTGGTTGGAGCAGATTTCATTCCAGTTTGGAAATGCGAAGTCCAGTTCTGAGACATCACCCGTTTGAGTCTCTTCAGCCCACTTCAAGATTCGCTCGAAGAGCGGGTCGCCTGCCATTGTCACATCGCCCCGCGCCTGGTCCAATTCCCACAGGCAAAGGTAATTGCCTCTGCCCTTTACCAACACGGATTTGAAAGGGGTATCCGGCATTGCTGACTGCATAAGGGGGATGTCTTTTTTTATCAGCTGTTCCTGCAGGTTTATGGTGTGAGTCGAGATAATTACAGGTTTGCCTTGAAGGCTGTGGATGATAGCCGGTGTAAGGTATGCGACTGTCTTTCCGACGCCTGTTCCTGCTTCTATGAGGCAGTGTCGGTATAATTCCATCGCTTCCGCGACTGCTGCAGCCATTTGAAGCTGTTCCGGCCTGTGCTCATAACCTTCACAGCACCTGGCAAACGCTCCGCCTTCTCCAATTATCTCTTCAACCCAGCTATTCACTCACGAATTCTAGCCGAAGTAAGGCAGTTTGGGCAAGAGGAAAAGCAAGAGACGCAAGTACAGAACCTATCAAATGCGGAATCTCTAAATGCGGAATGCGGAATGAAAGGAAGTTACGAGCTTCGAGTGATGAGTGACGAGTATGCATATTAAGCATAACAGGACGAGTAGGACTTAACTCAAAATAACAAAGTAACAAACCAACTTCTGTGCTCGGGCTAAATTTGCAATTTAGCCCGGAAGGGCTGAAAGAGGGATTTGCAATCCCGATTATTGATGTTTAGATGATTGTTCGGAATCACAGATTCCTTAGCAATATGTTCGGGAGAAATTGCAAATTTCTCCCGAGGTTGGGATTCCCGAGGTTGTAATATTAATTAAGACTCATAACTAGCGTCGGTGCACACTTTTTGCACCGACACTGATGTTCTCAATCTTAAGCGGCATCAGCAAGAATCATCCTTTTTCAAGCTTTCTCCACTTTCAAATTTCCCTCGTCAACTAATCCCAGCTTACCGACTGAAACCAAGCTGCCAGAACTACATGCCAAGCCTTACTTAACAGCCAACTCATACCTCATACCCCATACCTCATACCCGAGAACTCGCGCTTTGCACTTAGTTCGCAATACCGCCCAAAATGCTACCTGTTTCCTGTTCCCGGTTCTCTGGAACCTTTGTTCAGGTCGATAATCACACTTTTTCTTGCTCTGGTAGACCGGCAGTGAATGAGCGTTTGAACAATATCGCAATACATCCTGACTCGGGCAGCCAAGCCGCGGATACAACCGAGCTTTTCTTCCTTCATTACGTGTGTGCAGCCTGTCAGCACTACGGTACCCATTGTAAATCCGTTCGCACGGAAGTATCTTGTCATTGCGACTTCTACTCCAGAGCGAACGGATTTTATGTTCGGAAGCTGCAGGAAAAGCTCCCGGCGTATTGCCCGCTGGCCTGAAATATAAGGAGCTATTATCTGCGCCCAATCCGTAATGAACCTGCCGCCGCGAAACACCCCGATGCTCATATCGACCCGGTTATCGACCACCGGCTTGATTATGGAATCGATTTTCTCTCCGGTAAGCCCTATCAAATCCGCATCAAGGAAAAGGACGATATCCGCATCCGTATTGCACGCGCCTTCATACATAGCGCCGCCTTTGCCGAGGTTCTCAGGCAGTTCAAGAAGTCGAATACCGCTGTACTGAGAAGCCGCAGCAGAGGTATCGTCGGTGGAGCCATCGTTAACCACCAACACCTCATCAACCAGCGCAGCCGCAGCTATCGCTTCAAGCACTTTACCTATTCTGCCTGCCTCGTTATATGCCGGTACTATGGCTGCAACCTTCAATACTTCACTCATTAATCATCGACGCTGTTCAGCCAGGTGTTCTTGAGCGCGTTCAATACGGTCTTCGGTCAGTGGATGCGTACGCAGAAACTCAGGAGTCCTCCCTCTGCCGGATTCTGCTTCCAGCACCATAAAGAAGTCTATAATCCCCTGTGGGTTGTACCGTGAGGGCAGCATGAAGTCAATAGCCAACCTGTCAGCTTCGTACTCATGCCTCCTGCTCCATCTGAGCAGGTATAGTTCGCTAAAGAAACTGACCCACTGAGTTGTATTACCTTCTGTTAACGTTCCGATGGCAATTCCATACAATGCCGACCTGCCCATCAAGTCAGCATGGTGTCTGGCCTCCACATGGGCAATTTCGTGGGCAATTACTCCAGCAAGTTGATTCACATTTCCACGGGTGGCATCAATCAATCCTCTGTTGATGTATATCCAACCTCCAGGCAAGGAAAATGCATTAACATCGGACACATCTAGCACTCTGAAAGTATACTGGATGCCGCTTCTTGGCGAAGCATACCGCAGTATTTCCTGCCCAATATTGTTTACGAGTTGATTGAGCTGGGGGTCTCTGCTGACCGGATATTGTGCCTCTACTTCAGCAGAAGCCTGTTGGCCGATAGAAACCTCTTGAGAGGTAGATACCAATTCCTCCGGGGAACAGCCTGTCAGAACCCCGCTAATTAGAACCACCGTCGCTAAAAGCAGTAATCTAGTTGTTATTTGCCGGTTCATGACCTTCCGGCCTCCTTTTCTCAGATTGTCTGGCTACTTCCTTCCAAAGCTCATCTATCTGTTTTTTCACAGTATCCCAGGATGAACCAACCTGCTTTGCAGCACCGGATGAAGCATCTCTGGAGAGCCTGGCGGCGTTTTCCAGACCCTGGAGGCTTTTTTCCAACTCAGCTCTTGCGCCTTTGCTATCTCCATCAGAGAGCAGCTTTCTTGCCTTGGACGTGTGTGCTGTCACTTCCAGAATTGCAGCTACCAGATCTTCATCCTGCTCAGTTGTTGATTCCGCAGTCTGGCTGGACTGGACCTGCGCTTTGAGTTCCATCAACTCCTGGTTCAGCTTCTTAATCTGCCAAAAGTTATAACCTGTAAGCCCTAAAAGAACCACTACAGCGATGACAGCAAGCACGGTCAGGCATCTCATTGCTTAACATCTCCAGATAATTCGACTATTTCGAGCGCCCGACCGCTTTGGCCTCCAGTATATTCACTGTACCCCTGCACAATCGGCTGCAAACGATACAAGCGCTCTTAATCGTACGACATTATAACAGCCAAGCTTACTTGCCGCAAACAACCTTTCAAATGCGGAGTTCGGAATGAGTGGGCTGCTAAGTACAACTTGAAATATGACTATATCAGTTTAGCTTCAATCGGTTGACTGGGATCGGTTAATGAGGAAAATCTGAAAGGGTAAGCATATAGAGCTTAATTTTATTGCCGCATATAGTGACTCATGATATAATCGCTGAGTTAGAGGCCGAATCATACCGATATTTATCATATGCAGGTGGCGTATCTGCTTCGTAAGAATGCTCTGCAGGTAGATGTGTACGATGCAATCCAGCATGCTCCCGGCAAAGATCAACCTAATAGAGAGGTCTGCAGATGGGATTTAATTCTGAGTTCTTGGCCAATAACTCGGTGATTCTGATTTTATCAGTGTTGCCAGCGGTGTTTGCCTCTATCGTTATAGCCCTTTCGTTCCGCCCTCCCCTGGATAGGATTATTATCCGCTGGCGTCTTCCCTTGATAGTACTGACTTATCTGGTCACCCGCATAATACTATTTTTTGTTATATACATTATCTTTGGCGATAAACCTGTCTCAAATGACAATGAATGGTGGCAATGGATAGGACTTGGCGCACTGAATGGTGAGTTACCATATCGGGATTTTCGCTGTTCTCATTCTCCACTGTTTCCCTACCTGATGGCCATTCCTTTTAGCATGTGGAACCAGGATGGTTCAGCCGTAATGATCTTCGTGGCCTTCGATCTTGTCTGCATTGCTTTACTATATAAGCTTAGCAAGCTGGTGATGAGTGTGAAAGTTGCACAGGATGTAGTCTGGCTCTGGGTAGTGAATCCTGTAGTCTGGATTACAACCGTTCGTTATGCTCAGGACGAGACCATCATAGTGACGTTCCTGCTTTTAGCAGCGTATCTTTATATGCGGGACACCAGATGGTGGTACGCTATGATATTTGCACTAGGTGTGCTCTTTACCAAGTTTACAACTGCGGCTGGTATGTTCGTAGTATACTCATTCAGCCGAAACAAGCTGAGGGATGCGCTGGTTGCAGGGGTTCTGATGGTTGTAGTACTCTCGATATTTACGGTGCAAGGCGCCGATTTGACCATCCCTGTAAGGAGCGAGGGTGCAACCATCGAAGGCGTAAGTATTACTGTTGTTCTTGACAGGCTAACCGGTCAAGCCATAACTTCCGACATATACGGAATATGCACGTTAATAGCGTTCTTTGCGTTTGGAGTAATGCTTTTTGTATGTCATCGCAGACGGCTCAGTGTGCTTGATACACTGTGCGTTTGTCTAATGGCACTTATGCTTTTTTCACCAAAGGCTTGGAAGTTCTACAGACTTTGGTATATGGGGCCGCTGACACTTTGGACGGTGAAGAACGGAAGATATAATCGTTATGCGGTCTATTCATCTGCGTTATGTCTGTTCGATGACTTCAGCTTTTATGCCAAAACTGCACCTGCAATTTTAGCCATAATGTATGTTTTTGCGATTGCCATAATAGTGTTAGAGATCAGGTACATTTTAGATATTCTGGGTGGTTCTAAATCCAACCGAAGTGATGCAGTTAAGCAACCTGGTAAAGTGTGTGTAGAAGCTTAATTAATCTTTAGTGTAATTAGACATACGATACATCAAACTATACAAGCATAAAAAGTCCCTCCACCCCGGTACCTCAATTCTAATCCATTGAGATACCACACCTCTAACTATACAAGCATATAACTATGCGCCGAAGCATTTATGCACAATCTCTACTTAACAGCTACTCATACCCCGACCTTCCCCAACTTCGCACTTGGAAGCGTTCTTCCGCTTGACCCTCGGCACAAGTCTTGAGATACTTGTAACACTGTAAACGCTGTTACAAAGCCTATGAAACGAGTTCCGGTAGATATAGTTATTCTGTTGGTTATAATTTTAACTAGCCTTGGGTTCGCCTTTTGGAAGGTAGCTTCTCTTAGTTCTGATGTTTCTCCGGCTGTGTCTGGTGATCCTGTTGAGGTAGTAGAGATTTTTATCAATGCAACTCACATGGGAGATAAGCAGAGGGCTTTTTTGTGCTTGTCGACCGAGTCTCAGCGAAGGGTTCAAAGGTTTCCCGGAGATAAGCTGGAAACGCTGGCAAACGGAGTGTTGCGTAATGCGAATTACAGGCTGGAGTTGGTAGAGAACAACGGGAAAACAGCCAGAGTGGTTGCAAAGCGGGACAGCAGAGGCGATGCGAGACAGCACAGACGCGGAATTCCATATATGCTAGTCAAAGAACGCGGCTCATGGAAGATAGATATGGTCAGGACCGAGAGGCTGTGGTACGAAGGACCTCGTTTTTCTCCTTACTCCGGCAGTTTTTATCAAAATGATGAGAACAGGGCTATTCCACAGAATCGAGAGAGAAAGTGAAGTTGAGCACTCCGCTTGTTTCAGTGCTGATGCCTGTCTACAACTGCGCAGGACTGGTGAGACCGACAGTAGAGAGCATCATCAGGCAGACACTCAATGAGTTCGAGCTTGTTGTAGTTGATGATGGTTCAACTGATGGCACACCGGAGGCAGTGGAACTGGCAGCAGGAGGGGATAGTCGCCTGAGGGTAGTTAAGTCAGAGCATAAAGGGCTTATACCGGCGCTTAACCTGGGCCTTGATCACTGCAGAGGAGAGTTTACTGCGCGCATGGATGGAGATGACATCTGCCATCCTGAGCGTCTCAGGCTGCAGGTAGAGTTCATGCAGTCAAATCCTGATGTCAGCGTGTGTTCGTCGCTGGTCCGGTCATTCCCTGGTCATGCAATACGAGGCGGGTTCCGGCTGTATGAGGAGTGGCTTAACTCACTTGTAACTCACGAAAATATCGCAAGAGACATATTTGTTGAAAGCCCTGTGGCTCATCCAAGCGTGATGCTGCGAACAGCAGAAATAAAGGGTCTTGGAGGTTATCAGGAGCATGGCTGGCCGGAAGATTACGATCTGTGGCTTAGATACTTCGTCTCAGGCAAGCGGTTTGCCAAGGTTCCAAAGACGCTTCTCTTCTGGCGTGCTCATGAGTCCAGGTTGACCTTTACCGATTCCCGCTATGCTCTTGAGAATTTCATGCGTGCCAAGGCACATTACTTCACCAAATGGCTGAAACCACGGCATCAACAGGTGATTGTCTGGGGTGCCGGGATGACAGGCCGCCGGTTGAGTAAGCATCTTGTGCGTGAAGGTCTGGAAGTCTCGTATGCCGTAGATGTAGACCCAAAGAAAATCGGCCGAACGATGAGAGGCATACCTATAATCTCTCTCGATGATTTAGAAAAGCACAGGGACTTGTTTATTATCGCTGCTGTTGGTTCGTCCAGCGCTAGAGAGCTTATAAGGGAATACCTAAAGAGCACCGGAAGGCGTGAGACTATCGATTTCATCTGCGCATCATAACGTAAATGCTGGTTTTTGCTTAATATTGTATGGTTCTGCTTGACCCTCTGCCTGCCGCCCATTTATAATCGCCCCAGTAGTATACGCTAAGGAGCATTCCACAATGGACCTGGAAAGTCTGAAAAAAGAGTTCTCAAATCCCGCAAGCACATATCGACTGGCGCCGTTCTGGTTCCTCAACCACGAGCTTGAAGACTCAGAACTAACCTGGCAAATCAATGAAATGAACCGCAAAGGCGTCGGCGGGTTCATCCTGCACCCAAGGCATGGGCTGATTACTCCATACCTGTCCGAAGAATGGATGAACAGGATGGACACCTGCATCAAAGAGGCTGATAAGCTGCGTATGAAGGCTTATCTATACGACGAAAACAACTGGCCCAGCGGACCTGTGGATGGTGAACTGATAGAAAAATATCCCGATTACAATATGTCCGGTTGTTTTCTGTCTCAGGAGTGGATAGTTCAAGGTGGAAAACGGCTTAAAGAGCAGATAGATTTTGTGGATGGACTGATTGCCATAGTAGCCGTTCCTGTTGGCCGAGGAAAGCGGCTGGAAGGCTTGCCGCAGAGCGCTGTATCTCTTGTGGAGTTTTTGAATGATAAAACTCTGGACTGGACTGCTCCAGCAGGCAGCAAGTGGCAGGTCATGGTGTTTACCCGCAAGTTTTTGAAGCCGTATGGGTTCTTCGGAGGCTATCTGGACACACTCTCCCGGCAGGCTGTGGCAAAGTTCATCGAGATGACCCATGAAAAGTATGCAGAGCGGTTTGCAGACTACTTTGGCGGGACTGTTGACGGCATATTTACCGATGAACCTGCAATGAGCTACAATCCTGACCCTGCGGTTCCATGGACTCCGACTCTCCCTTCAGAGTTCAACTGGAGGAACGGGTACGATATCATTGGAGCCCTTCCGGCTGTGTTCAAAGATGCCGGTCCGGTCACAGCCCAGCTCCGCTGCGATTTTCATAAAACAACTACAGAGCTTTACGCTCAGGCGTTCTTTAAGCAAATCTACGAATGGTGCGACAAGCGGAGGCTGAATTTCATCGGTCATGTAGCGTGCGAAGGTGAGTTCTACTGCCATACCAGGAATCAGGGCGACTTCTTCCAGGGAGCTAAATATATGCACTTTGGAGGAGTCGATTTTCTTACGGAATCGACCTGGCCGGATGTTGAGAAGCCAGGACGGCTCAATAACCTCATCGGGCCGAAGCTGGCGAGTTCTGCTGCTCATATCTACGGAAAGCCTCGGGTTATGAGTGAGGCATTCGGCCTTGCCAGCGTCTGGCAGATTGACCTTCGCAACCTGAAATGGATGACGGACTGGCAGATTGCTCTTGGGGTGAACCTGATAGAACCTCATGCGTTCTACTACTCTATCCAGGGATTCAGGAAGTGGGAATGTCCTCCTGGGGAGTTTTATCAGTCGTCTTTCTGGCCGTATTATGATACTTATGCGGACTACACAGCACGGCTTTGTTCAGCCCTGGCTGGAGGTTTTCACGTTGCTGATGTGGCTGTCGTGTTTCCGGTTCGCGCTATGTGGTCTGCTATCAACCCGCAAGGCTATGAGACAGACAACATCGTCAAGACCTTCGAGAAGGTTACTTCAGCGCTTCTCCAGGCAGGGTTCGATTTTGATATTGTGCCGGAAGAAACGCTTGTCTACAACATGGACCCGACAGACCTAGAGCATTTCGACAGCCTGGAGCAGTATAAGGCCATAATCATCCCCGAATGCACAACGCTTCTTGAAGAGACAGCGCATTTTCTTGGCATCTGCATACAAGATGGCAACGCAGTGCTTGCCTGTGGCGATGTTCCTAAGACACTTGTTACGGACAGCGCGCATGATTGGGCAGGCACTTTCATGACTCCAGAGCTTTTGGCTGACCAGTTCAATCTTGAGTATGACTGGGGATCGGGCGAGATGAAGCGTAGAAGGTCATCTATTGAACCTGACGCGCTGTCGGCCATCATTCCAGCGGTAGCAGACAGGCCGCTTGAGGATGTGACACAGGCGGTTTCGACATCGCTCCGAGAACTTATCCATCCTGATGTTATTGTCAGGGCAAAAGGTGAGAACAAACCGTATGTGGCGGATATAGTCCACTGCCACTATCAGCGTGGAGATGTGGATTTCATCTTCCTGGTCAATACATCCCGCACTGAAGCGTATCAGACCACTGTCTGGGTAAATGCTCTTGGCGTTCCTGCGCTTTGGGATGCCCGAACAGGCGATGTAAAGCTGATAGAGTCTTATGAGTTCGAAAATGAGATGCTGAAGCTTACTCTTGACTTCGAACCGACTCAGGCGCATCTCATCAGCATCAGCCCGGTAGAAATCTGGGAACCTTCCAAGAGCCTTGAGAAGCAAGGAAAAGAAAAGGTAACGCAGCTTGGTGATGAATGGGAGTTTTCAACCTTAAAGCCAAACGTGCTGCCGCTTGCTGACTGGAGGTTTTCGATGGGAGGCGGCGCGCATGGCAGTTGGGGCTATGGTTGGCACGAATACATCACCGAGTTTGAGTGCGATACGAAGCTCTCAGAGGCGAAACTGCTGATAGATGGGCTGCTGACTGAAAAACTATGGAGACGAAGCACGCCTATACATGTTGAAATCACGCTGAATGATCAGCCTGTAAAGGAGTTCGAGCAGGGAAGCTATCTGGACCACCTGATAAGGGAGGCCGATGTCTCAGGACTGGTCAAGCAGGGGAAGAATACCCTTAAAATCCGCACGAATACAGAGCTTGCGCCTGCTGGAAGCCTTACAGACCCGGCTTACCTGATAGGGAACTTCGCTTTGGAAGGCAAACCGGGCAGTTGGAAACTCGTAAAAGAGCCGGGGAAGGTCAAAACCGGTTCGTGGGCAGAGCAGGGCTATCCATACTTCTCAGGAATCGGCAGTTACAGGCAGAAAATCAAGCTCGCAGCGCCAAAAGGCAAGGTAATGCTTCGGATGGAGAAGCCTGCGGATATGGCTGAAGTCCTTGTTAACGGAAAACAAGCTGGAGTGCTGCCCTGGGAGCCTTGGCAGGTGGAAATAACGGATTTCATCAAGGAAGGGACGAACGAGATCGAAATCCGAGTTGCAAATTCGATGCACAACCTGCTCGTAATGGAGCCAAAGGTATCCGGGCTTATCGGGAAGGTTGAGATTGTAGAACTTCAGTAGGAAAAACACTCAGGCATAAGGCTCGGGCTATCCGGGCCTTATGCCTCTAATCTTTAAGCACAAGGTTTTCGACTACTGATTCCTTCAATCACCGCCTTGAACTCCTATTCTCCAAACTCAAAGCAAGGAGTTTTTAAGCGGATGGAGAACGGAGATATATAGATTGAGAGTCAGCCGTCAGATGGAGGATAACAATGAAGCTGAATTACAGCTTGAGCATGTGGAATTATGAGGCATACACAAGGCCAAAGACGCTTGAAGAGGCCGTTGCTGAAGCCAGGAGATCGGGCTACGGCGTTGAAGTCTGGCCCAGTTGGAAAGATGATATAAACCTGTTCGCGCCCAAAAACCGGGAAAGGTTAGTACGAATGCTCCAGGATGTGTCCTCCAGCCTGCATGGCGGTGGTGATGTAGTAACAATCAAGCAGCACATGACCCAGATAGATGCTGCTTATGATACAAAAAGCCCTGTTATCGTCGTTCATTCGGACAGCCTGGGGCTTGTCGAGCATGGGGCAGATGACTACGGGCTTGCTCGTGATGTGGTGGCTTATGCCAAAGAAAAAGGTGTGACCATTGCCCTGGAGAACGGAACCGGGTCAGCCAGATTGGATAAGCTCACATCAGCGCTGGAAGCAGTAGATGATCTCAGGATTTGCCTGGATATTGGGCATGTGTATGTTATGCACGATCATCCAATCCGTGAATACTTATCCCGGCTCGGCACTCGGATTGCTCATCTCCATCTGCAGGATATCTATATGGTCCCAGGCACCCGTAGAGCAAAAGGCGATTCTCACCGAACACCAGGCCAGTGTGATATCCCCATTTCAGATTGGCAGCTTTTTATCTCTACACTTAAAAAGATTAATTTCAACGGATTTGCAGTCTTTGAAGTAAGACCGTTTACGCCGGATGAGATAGCAGGTCAGGCCGTCGAGTTTATCGAGTCCATAGGAAGTTAACAGTATTACAATAAAAGGCGGCAGACTCCGATAATCGGAATCTGCCGCCCTTCCACAATGCCGTCTGGTGTGCACGGCCATATAGTCAAAAATTACCTGACGAGCCTTCTAACGCCGCCCATCTTCTGGGTTTTCTGCTGCCGGTGCTGTGCGCAGAACTGATTGAATTGGTTTCTCTGTTCAGGAGTAAGAACCGACATCACCTGTTCATGTGTCCGTTCCCGTATTATTTTGATCCTGTCCTGCTTGGCTCTGTCCGTGAGTTCAGTGTTTGTCTTTACATCTCTGACAGCTACCATTGCCCTCTGATGGATAGCTGCAATCTGTTCTTTCTGTTCCTGGGTCAGGTTCAACTGTTCAAAGCACTGCTGCATTCTAAGATGAGCGCCCTGGCGCTGGCCTGCTTTCTGCTTCATAAAACGCTGGGCTTTTGCCTGCTGCTCAGGTGTGAGTATCTGAAAAATCTCCCGCTTCATATCCTGCCGAAGTTCCTGCCTGCGGGCACGCTTCTCTTCGGGAAACAGGTTGGACTGCATTATACGCTGAGCCTGCTGTCTGTGTGACTCGACAATACTCTGGATAGCCTGTCTCTGGTCAGGGGTCAGATTGAGCTTAGCGGCGATTCTTGCTGCACCCATCTGTTTGTTGCCCAATCGGCCTGCACGCATTTTCTGGCCATCAGCAGGCTGATGCTGACGCTGTCGCTTCATCTGCTGACCTGCCTGCCCTGCCTGCCCCATACGCGGCGCTGCAAAGGCTGTTCCGAGTACAATTCCTAAAGCCATGACTACTGCTAAAGCAATCATGGCCGGTTTTCTAAAATATGTTTTCACGTAAACTTCCTCCCAACTAATTGCTGGACTTCAGAAGTTTAGACGAAGCTGTTACCTGATGGTTACACTCAGGTCTTCTGAATCTCTAACGGAACGGAGACAAATATACACAAAACTTCCGCCCGATGAATGGGAGAGATGCCGAATCAAGTTCACTACCATCCCACAATTTTGGGAAATGACCTACCCTCGGGCTAAATTTGCAATTTAGCCCGGAAGAATAGCCAAGGGATTTGCAATCCCGGTCTTTTGTGCTTCAAACCATAATCCGGAATCTCAGATTCCTCTGCAATATGTTCGGGAAGGATTGCAAATCCCTACCGAGAAGAATTAGTC
>JAKPFN010000050.1 GCA_029551395.1 Armatimonadota bacterium
AGTAAACAAAGGGCAACGGTAGCTGATATTACCGAAGGTACAATATATATCAACAAGAGCCAGAAAGAGAACAAACTCAAGAAAGCTTGACTTGGATAACAGAACAGATTTCCCGGACGAGTGGATAATAGACGGATTTCCAGGATGAGTGATGATTGAGACTCATAACTGGGCATCGGCGCAAAAAGCGTGCGCCGAAGTATATAAAATGTATGCATCGGTTTGCCAGATATCTGGAGTGCGGCGGCTCGACGCCGCTTTGTTTTTCGATTACAGCTAATCTTACATGTTATATAGCTTTACTGTCGGCATAAAACAAAGCGGTCTCAAGCGACCGCACTCCAAACACCTGTTCCCATAAATATCCCAAAAATATCCCCGCTTTTTCCGTACTTTTTGGCTGAGTTGTTGTCTTATAATTATGGACAACAAATATTTCTAATGGTTAGGGATCTACTCACCGAGTAGCATCTCATAACAGAGTCAGGAAAACCTTGTATACAGCAGTAAACAAAGGGCAACGGTAGCAAGCAATGCCGAAGGTACTATATCTCACAACAAGATACAGAAAAAGACTAGGTATACAGGAGTAACTAAAGGGCAATGGTAGCTAATATTGCTGAAGGTACGATATCTCACAACAAGAGCCAGAAAAAGAACAGACTCAAGGAAGGCAAGAAGAAGGGAGTGCAATAAAAATTACACAAAACGAAATGATTTACACGCTCATGAGCCACGATTCCAAGCTCAAATCAAGCTCATTCCATACCCATTTCGTTTTAGAAAAACTGTGGAATTATAGTAATTCCGCATTCCGCACTTGCTTTCATTCTGCTTCCGGATAGCTGCCCAGGACACGGACGAACATCGCCTGCTCCGCGAGCTTTGCGAGCGCTTTCTGGACGACCTCGTCCTTCTCATGCCCCTGGACATCGATGAAAAACACATACTCCCAGGGCATCTGTTTAGTCGGGCGGGACTCTATCATCGTCATGTTGATATTTTCGCTGTCGAAGATAGCCAGCGCCTTATAGAGCGATCCCGATTTGTGCGGTACCGAAAAAACGATGGAAGTCTTATCCTTCCCGCTTTGATTCGGCTTACTGTAGCCGACTACGAGGAATCTTGTGCGGTTATGAGGGTTATCCTCGATGGCTTCTGCAACGACATTCAGGCCGTACTCTCGCGCTGCCAGGCTGCTTGCAACAGCCGCGCTGGATGGAAACCCCTGGCAGAGCTGTGCGGCTTTAGCTGTGCTCGAAACTTCAAGCACCTCAACGCCTGGAAGATGCATCCGAAGCCAGTTGCGGCACTGAGCAATAGCTTGCGGCATAGAGTAGACCCGTTTGATCTGATCGAGCTTGGTTCCGGCGGAAAGCAGGTTGTGAGATATCGGCGCAAAGATTTCAGCGCAAATCCTGAGGTCAGAAAGCAGGAACATGTCGAGTGTATGGCTGACGATCCCCTCAGTAGAGTTCTCGACCGGGACAACGCCGTAATTAGCATCTTTCCGCTCGACCATATTAAAAACATCAGGAATAGTATCGACTGGCGCGAATTCCGTCGAATCTCCGAACCTCTGGATGCTTGCTATGTGCGTGTAGCTTCCAGCAGGCCCGAGATACGCAACCGAGATCGGCTTTTCGAGCGCTCTGCAGGCGGAGATAATCTCGCGGTACACTGCTGCTACGGTTTTGTCCGCAAGCGGCCCGGAGTTCTGCGCAAGCACCTTGGAAAGCACCTGGTTCTCTCTTTCAGGTGCATAAATGCTTTCGGTCTTCGTTTCTTTGAGCTTGCCAATCTCTATCGCGCACTCAGCGCGCCTGTTCAAGAGGTCCACAAGCTCCTTATCGATCCGGTCTATTTCTTTTCTGATGTCGTCAATGCTCAAATTACCAACCAACCGTCAGCAGCAGGGCTATCTTCCCACTGCTCTTTCTGTAAGTATATTACTCGATTTCGCCGGAGAAGTTCCCTTTTCCTTCCGGCTGGCGCAAACAACTGTGTCGAAGGTCACGGGGATTTAAGTAGTCAGTTCATCATTTGCTGCACAGCGGAGATGAACCCTTCTCTATCAGCTGGAGAGATGACTATACCTTTGACGATCCCGCGCGGCCGTTTGAACCGCAGCAGGACAAGCCCGGTCTTACGGGTACAGTAGCAGCCAAAATTGAGGTCATGACCAACATAAACGCCGACTATTCCGAATATTCCGACCGCGGAGTTCAGCAGTCTTGCTCCGTGGAACAGTTCAGCATCGTCCGCTGGCCCGATTTCTGCGATGTTATCAAGAGAAATGCGGAAAATCTTCCTTTTCAGCATCCCGCGCTGGCGAACAGTGACGCCTTTCGGGTCTACAGTATATTCAACAGGCGTAAAAGAGGCAGCGAGCAACAGCAGCAGGCCAAAAACCGCTCCTGTTGCAAAGTTGAGATAAGCCGTCCGAGGTTGTCCGGCTTTAAGAAACCACACGCCAAGCCCTATCACCGCAAGAGACGCCGCGACAATAACCGCGCAAAACATGAAAGTCGCACTTTTAACGGCATAAGACCACGGTGCTGGTGCGAATCTGCTTGTAGCATCGTCCATCACGGAAACCTCCGATCATGGACAGGTTCGACACTAATGGTCAGGGTTCCTCCTTTTTATTACAGCATCCCGGTCAACCTCGCCGATGGTATAAAAGGAGCCTGTGACAAGCACCAGGTCGTCTTCTGCGGCAGATTCCATAGCGCTTTCCACTGCTGCCGGAACTGGTTCGATTATCCTGACGTTCTGAGTGTGCTTCAGTGCAGCTTCTGCAACTTCATGGGCTGGTCTGGCTTTCATCCACTGTGACTTGGTTGCGATTATCTCATCAGCAAGCGGTGCGAGTATATCGAGCACTTCTTCTGCCGAGTGTGTCGAAAGCATCCCGATAACCAGTATCAGCCGCCGGTAGTTGAATAACTTCGGGATAGACCAGGCAAGGTTTTTGGCCCCATCAGGATTATGTGCAGCATCTATAACTACAGTCGGTCGTCTTCGCAATACTTCTAACCGCCCAGGCAGGTAGGCAGAAGACAAACCTCTGTCAAATGCGGAGTGCGGAATGCGTAGTGCGGAATTTGGTAGATGCGGAATTGGGAGTGATGAAGTTGGGATGGCTGCGACGGCTGCGGCGGCTGTTGCAGCATTGGTGATTTGGAAGTCTCCTGCAAGTCTGAGCGAAACAGGACCTACCTTGGAATCCGGCAGGTCTATAGTGACTTCTCCATCTTTGCCTTCGAAGTAGACAGCCACATCAGGTGCAGGCGAACCTGCGGGAAGATCGTATCCTGACTGCATTACCCGCCAGATTTGTTGAACGCCTTGCTGCCTTGCTGTATCGTGGATTGTAGGCCATGCTTCGTCATCAGCAGCCGTAACAAGCGGCGCACCTGGTTTGGCTATTCCGGCCTTATCCCAGGCTATTTTGGGGATTGTGTCCCCAAGCCGCTCGGTATGGTCGAGCGAGACATTGGTTATAACCGAAACAATCGGATGAACCAGGTTAGTTGCGTCATACCTGCCGCCCATGCCTACTTCTATGACGGCGATATCAACATTCTTGCGGGCGAAATATAGAAAGGCCATCAGCGTTTTGGCCTCGAATTCAGTCACCTGCCCGAGTTCCGTCTTACCTACGGCTTCTATTACAGGTATCATCTCGCTCATAAGTGCCGTAAAGTCTTCTTTGGAAATCATGTCGCCGTTTAGCTGGATTCGTTCACGGACATCGTAAACGTAAGGCGACAGATAAGTTCCGACATTATAACCTGCAGCACGGAGAATCGATGTTATGAATGTGCATGTAGAGCCTTTACCATTCGTTCCACCTACATGCACTGCTTTAAGCTGTTCCTGTGGGTTTCCCATCCTGCGGCAAAGTTCACTGAATCGCTCAAGCCCGAATTTGATGCCGAACTTGATTAGTCCTGATAGGTAGTCAAGCGCCTGTTCGTATGTAAGCAATCTTTAGATGTCTTCTTTCTCGCCAAGTATTGGAGTTGGATGCAGTATATAGATGTCGAGCACTGCGTTTATTCTGGCCGGGATTTCTCTTATTATACTCTGAGTAGTTCCCGGATAATCCCCCGGTACGCCGTATGCATCTATACCAAGCTTCTCGCAGAGGAAAAGGGAGCGGTAAAGGTGGAATTCTTGGCTGACCACAATCAGCCTGTCCTGCCCAAAGATATGTTTTGCCCTATAGACGGAATCATAAGTGCGCCTACCGGCAAAGTCCATTGCCACATCTTCCGGCGGGACACCTTTTGCTACTGCGTAGTCCTTCATCCGCTGCGGTTCGTTGTAATGGCTGAAGCGATTATCGCCTGACATCAGCAGCTTGTCAACCTTTCCCAGGTTGTAAAGCTCGATTGCTTTATCTACGCGGTCTTTGAGCACTGTAGAGAGCGTTCCATCAGGTAAAACACCGGCTCCAAGCACCAGAGCCACTTTGTGATGCGGTGCTTGCTCGGCATCACTGATGATTCTGTCCTTACCAACGGCCTTTACCCAGAAGTTCAACGCAAGAGGAAGGATTATGAGGCATACAAAGAGCAATATAAGCCATTTTCTCTTCCGCCGAAAGAGGCTTTGAGCCGTGCTGGTCAATCTCTTAGTCTTCACTGATGAACTGCCAGTTGTCATCAAGACTTACCAGTGACTATAGGTTGAATTGAGCATCGGCTGCATCGGGATGAGTATTCAAGAAGACAATGGTATAGAAGCGAATGCTTTATTTGCCATTTTTTCGGCCACACCAGGCACAATAAGAGGAGGACGGGGAAGCACACTATACTGTTGTGTATCAAACTTGTAATATCCATTGCGGCTGCTGATGCAATCGTAACTACTACAGCTCCGATAATAAGCGGATACGGTCGGAAAGATAGTCTTTTCAATTTTTCACCTCAGCAGCATTCAGACCTGGTGTGGCCGTAGGCGTATAGAATATAACTGATTCAAAGGACTATCAATATTCAATACGCCCGTTTGCCACTATATAGTTCCAGATATTTTTAGCAAGTTATGGTCTGACTACCAAAGTCGCCGGATAAGCAGAACCTGCAAGAGGCATGGTAAGGATTGTAAACTCCTTAGCCTGTCCCGCAGGCACTCGTGTGCTGAAAACCTCGAATTCATTAGGAGGACTTACTACCTTTATCCCTACTACCTTGCCGTTTATGACGAACAACCCGGAAGCCGGGCCTGCTGAAGGCTCAAAGACCACCTTAATGGTTCGGTCCTCACCTGATGGGTTTTCGACCCGAACTTTGATTCTATAAATGACTCCGTAGTTGCCTTGCAGCTCTTTTGCGGATAAAGCGTCGGGTATGGCATATTTACCGATTCTGATAAATGCCCACTGCCCGCCTACAACGTAATTTGCCTCTACATCTCTGGCAGGAGTTGGATATACATGGTCAGATATTTGAGTCGGGATATGCCAATCGCTGATAGGCGCAGTAGCACCACTGGATAGCTGACCAGCTTCAGGCACATCAGCAGAGACTTTGACATATACATCTTCTCCTGATAGCTGCCTGATGTCGATTATTCCGCTGGCAGTGTTGGTATGCTCCAGATTATCCGCATAAAGCACTCGCTTGGATTTTGGAGGTATACGATGCACTAAGCCTACATTGTCCAGATAGTCGCGAAGGAATTCTCTCCCTGCAACATAGCCGACAACTACAGTGTCTACCATAGGCCGGGATATTCCGCTGACAGTCTGGACTTTGGCTGTCGTGTTGCCTGCGTTGATTAACTCGACATTGAACCGCACACGCTTACCAAGCATATTCTGATGATGGAAAAACAACCGGCTGCGTTTGTCCAGTTCGAGTTTTCCGGTAAAAAGCACTCCGTACCTGGTCAATCGTTCAGGGTTGTTGCTGTAGAGCAAGTCATCTGCCGCCTTGTATGAGACTGGCAGATTGATAATATCTACCGGAGCAGCCAAATCTGCAGGAATCAGGTTCGGGCCTTTCGTCTTGACTGGGACCAGCACCCTGAGAGTCTTGCCTACTTCCAAAGATTTAGCGGTGAGTTTTGGCGTGCCAAAGCTTGCTGTTGCCCCAGGTTCCAGTATGATGCTTTCCGAAGCTACACTCTCAGCAGCTTTTGCCAGAATCCATTCAGGAGCCGGATTCCCCGTTACCTCAATGGCGGCAGGCACTCCAACTTTGGCAGCATAACGCTTTACATTGACCGTTAGAGTAGTCTTGTAACCTTGGCAATCAATTTCTATGGTACTGCGGCCAACGGACTTGCCCTTAACAACAATCGCCCGCTTAACGTTATCAATGGTAGATGTTGCTACTTCCGGGTTTCCATCACTGGAGACAATTACACCAGTCAAAGCGCCGCCGATATTGGCAGTCCTGTTTTCATTCTCAGGCACTACTATCTCTTTCGGCTCTACCGTTATTGGTGGAAGCGAAAAGTATTCTCTGAGGAGCTTTGCCCAGTTTTGTGCCAGCGCTTGGGCAGACATCCCGGCTGCTTTTGCATCCGCTGCTGTGGCAATGCAAATCAATTGTTCGCCTACTACTACATTAGCCCGGTTCTTGTTAACAGACTTGACTGTTATAGACTTCCATCCGCCTGATGATGCAAGCGGCTTAAGCCTCTCAGCAGTAATCCGGGCACGCTCAACGGGACTAAGCCCTCCGTTTGAAACGCGAAACCTGATTGCAGTCCGCCCATTAACATTTACTACGGCTTGATTGCCTACAGACGAATATTCGACTTTAGGAACGAATTCTGCTGCACAAACAGCACCTGCTAAAAAAATGAGAACCGCGCAAGCACCAAGGAGCACTGCACGGTACGACGGATGCGTCAAACCCTCAACCTCCACATAGAAAAACGTATATAGTGCGTGCTTTCACTGAATTTGTGGATTTCTTCGGCTGCACCTTCAGAAAAAGTAAAACTAATCCACAATCTTCAGCGAAATCCGCCACCAACTCTTGATTCTATACATCCTCTTATGACGAGTCAACCAAGCAAGGATTACTTTTGCTATACGAGACTGATGTATTGACATAGTTTTTGCGTAATAGTAATATGTAACCTGGTTACATAACTGCGATTATTGGGTATATAAAGCTCGGCTGCTTAGAGCAATAGAGAATGAGATTATGGATACAGCACGCTACATTGAGAAAATCGCCGTGCTTTTCGGAAAGGTCATGACAAGCACTCAATTTGATAGAGAGGCTGAGGATATTGGGCTTACACCATCCCAGCTTCAAGGGTTGTCGTACCTTTTCCACCATGGGAAGTCATCTGTCGGAGATATGGCGCAAGGGCTTGACATTTCTCACCCAGCAGCAGTGAAACTGGTGAGCCGGCTTGGCAAAAAAGGCCTTGTGGAACGTAACCCAAGTGAAACTGACCGCCGGGTGTCCATTGTAGGGCTTACTCAGCAGGGAGAGCAGCTCATTCGGAAGGTTCTGACGCATCGGACGGAATTTTTGTCTAAAGCGTTGAATAGAATAGACCAATCAGAGCTGGAAACAGTGATGAGAGGGCTGGAATCGCTTCTGGCAGCCGTGCTTACAGACCGGGAGATAGTTCAATCGGCCTGCCTGAAGTGCGGTGATGATCATATCGGCTGTTGTGTAGTCAACAGGACACATTTTGAGGTAACTGGAAAGGCAATCAGAGACCATTAGGGGGATTATATGTTTAAAGTCATCTACCTGGATCATGCAGCAACAACACCCACAGACCCTGAGGTAGTTCAGGCAATGCTGCCTTATTTCACTGATCGGTTCGGCAGTGCATCTACCATTTACTCGCTTGGAAAAGAGACCCGATCAGCAGTCGAAGCAGCGAGAGAGCAAGTTGCAAAGCTTATCGGTGCAAGACCGGATGAGATATATTTCACCAGCGGGGGAACTGAGTCTGATAACTGGGCAATAACCGGCGCAGCTTTTGCTAATGAGAGTAAGGGCAACCATATAATCACAAGCAAGATAGAGCACCATGCCGTGTTGGAGACCTGTCATTTCCTCGAAAAACGAGGTTTTAAGGTCACTTATCTTCCAGTTGATGCTGATGGTATGGTAGACCCCGATGATGTAAGAAAAGCCATCACAGACAAGACTATACTTATCTCTATTATGCACGCAAACAACGAGATTGGGACAATCCAACCGGTAGAAGAAATCGGCAAGATAGCTCGGGAGCGCAAGATTATCTTCCACACGGACACTGTCCAGACAGTTGGAAGTATCCCGGTAGATGTAAACGCCATTGGATGCGATGCATTGTCCATTTCCGCCCATAAGCTCTATGGCCCAAAGGGTGTGGGAGCGATGTACCTGCGTAAGGGCACCAAAATACAGCGTTTTATGCACGGTGGAGGCCAGGAATCAAACAAGCGGGCTGGGACGCACAATGTTCCGGGGATTGTCGGGCTTGGAAAAGCAGCAGAACTTGCTGGAAAATCGATGGATGAGAGTATCCCTAGGCTCACAGGTCTTCGTGACAAGTTGATTGATGGCATTTTCGAGCGGATTTCTGATGTGAGACTTAACGGGCATCGGACAAAGCGGCTTCCGAACAACGTGAATGTATCTTTTGACGGGATAGAAGGCGAGTCCATCATTTTGCTTCTCGATATGCATGGAATCTGCGCATCATCTGGCAGCGCGTGTACATCAGGCTCGCTGGACCCGTCTCATGTGCTCATGGCGCTTGGTCTGAAGCATGAAGAAGCGCATGGCAGCCTGCGGCTTACGCTGGGCCGGGAAAATACAGACTGGGATGTAAAGAATGTGCTGGAAGCTCTGCCGATTATAGTCGAACGGCTGAGGATGATGTCTCCGCTCTACGCAGCGAAGAAGGCGGAGATCGCAGCTTCGGTTAAGTAGGCGTATAGCGCTGGTCTATTACAGCATACTTGGTTGAAGCCAACCATGAGTCCCTGACAGAGAGAGGATACCTGGATGTATTCCGGTATTAGACTACCGGTTACATATTATTTTGCATCCAGATAGTATCCTCCTTTCTTAACGCTGGTTTTCTGCACTTCAGGTTCAGGTGGCGGTGGTACTGGATCAGGCTCGCGCGGATATACCCCGTCACCTTTTTCTATATCCACATACTCAAACCCAGGCTCCATCTTTACCGAAACCTCTGGCTGTATTCCGGCTGTGAGAGCAACTCCGCGTGCAATCGGCTTAGGAACCACCGCGCCTTTCTCGTCGTCCCAGAGTGGTTTCATTATCCACACCAACTCATTGACTTCAACTTTGCGGATGGCTGCAACCGTAATCAGCATGCCTTCCTTAGCTCTGGCTGTGACCTGACCTATCCTGTCAGGCCTATCTTCGAACCTCAGTTCCAACTGTTCAGGCTTCAATCCCATGGCCAGACATTCTTCCGTCAGGTAGTTGATGCGGTCTTTAGTCTCAGGGTGAGTAGACAGTATCTTTGGAGGACCGCTGCCGTGCTCTTTTTCCAGACGCTGAATCTTCTTCATCGCCGTCACCAGTCCCGCCGGATTCTCGCCTGCAGCAGTGACCAGCTTAATGGCAGTTAAATCAGCCTCTTTTTCCCGTTTTCTGGAGTATTTGAGCGTATAGAGCGAGTTGGCCAAATCCGCAGCCTGCCACCAACCGTCTCCGGCCCCTGTTATAATCATAATCGCTATTGCCCAAAGGCTGCGCTTCTGGTTTTCACTTATTGTATCGATGGCGTGGCGTTTGTCGATGTGGGCAATCTCGTGTGCCATGACTCCGATACGCTCATCGCGGGTCAGAAGCCTCCACATCCTCTCAGAAAAGTAGACTCTGCCTCCAGGCAGCGAAAATGCGTCTATCTCTTGCTTGCCGTTTATCTCTTCCTTGATGATTTTGAATGTGTAAGGGATTTCTTTGCGTTCTACATGTGGAGTTAACAGCTTTCCGAGCTGCTCGATATCGGCCTGCCACGCCTTATTGCTGGTAACGGGGAACTCCTTCTCAATCTCAGAAGCAACCTTTTCCCCTATTTCAATCTCGTCTTTGATAGTCGTCTTAGCTGTTACGGGCATAGCCGAAGCCAGTGTGACGACTATCATCAACAACACTATGTATATCGTCTGCGGATGCCTACGTATCATTTCTTTTCCTCATATTTGAGGACTTAGCCTCCGGTCTGTGAAGCTGATCCGCCAACTCTGGCAGCAGTTCAGCCATTGTGACCAAATCCAAAATATTATGCTTGAAGACTGGAAGCAGTGGATCCAGTTCACCCGACTTCACGTAGTCATGATACAGCCGGGGGATTTCACTTCCCGGAATATCTCCACAGCGATGCCGCCCACATATCAGAGCCTCAAGCGTCTGCAAACGGCAGTCCGGCAGCGATCTCCGCCACTTCCGTCTCGCACTTATCACCAAATCATGGTGTACCCCTGGAGGTATGAACTCAAGCCTGTGCAGAGTCATTCGGTCTTTCAAGTATGGCAAATCAAAAGATTTTCCGTTAAACGTTACTACAGCATCAGACTCCGCAATCATCTGCGAGATAACTGCCAGTATTGGCTTTTCCTCTGAGTAATCCCGCGCAAATAATTGTCTGACCTTCAAATCATCTTCAGAAAAGGTCATTGTCCCTATCAGGAATAAAGGAACATTAGCCAATCCGCAGGTTTCCAGGTCCAAAAACAGTATTTTGTGCGGAGCGATACCAATAGACGAGCAAGCCGATGAAAATTTTGCTGCCACATTGTTGATGTCGGTGAGCATTTCACTTGCCCGGTACTCACAGACGAGGAATGAGCCTAAATCGTTTCGTGACTCGTTTCCTGAGAAGGCGAATTCGAGGGTGTAGTTGGATGGCGCGGGCGGCTCAGGCTCCGGAGGTGATCCGGATGAGAGCGATTTACCGCGAGCGATTTCCGATAGTCGTCTGCGAAGCTCGGGAGTAAACATTGGTCTGCCGGTTGGAGGGATTTTAGCACTCAACCTCCACTCGGATTATGACATGAAAACAGGTTTCAGGGAAGAGGCAATAAGATGCTGGGGCTTCTCCCTTCATCCCTGGCTTTTCTTGGATATCAGCCACTGACCATCGCGCATCCTAACAAGAACATAGCCACCGGACAGTCTTCGGCCGTGGAGGATAATGTGAAGCTTGGTTGGCGTGCGTTCGGTAAGCGTATAGGTTCCGCTGTCCCAAATGATGACCTTACCAGCTCCGTACTGGCCTTCAGGGATTTCTCCCTCAAAATCGATATAATCCAGTTGGTGATCTTCTACCGGGACGGCAAGTCTTTTTACTCCAGGCTCTTCGGGAACTCCCTTTGGCACAGCCCAGCTTTTTAGCACGCCATCCATCTCCAATCTGAAGTCCCAATGAAGATGAGATGCGTGATGCTCTTGAATTACGAATCGTGCTTCTTGCGGCATAGTTGGTAATTAGTTAGATAGAGATGGGCTGAAATCCTGCATGAAAAAGATTGAGCTGTAAACAGCAAACGAAGGACATCCCGTTCACACACGTCTTGCTGTTTACAGCTCGGATGCTAAGAACCGACTACTTATCAGTTCTCAGCACATTTGTCGGCACTATTGCCCAATTAGCAGCACCAGGCGGCTGCCAGAAGAGCTGAACATAGGAACGGTCCTCGTCAGCGAAGTATTGGGCTTCCAGTTTATACCACTTTCCACCTTCAAGAGTGATGACTCCGTCTAGCGCCATAGGCCCTGTGAACCAGCCATCCAGCACTTGCTGCATCTTGTTGGCATCATCAGAGATCCACAGTTTGAATCCATCATCATAATTAGCACGGAATTTATAAATTCCCTGAGCCTCGCACTTGATGTAGCCTTTCCAGACTACACCGTAGTCGTGACCGTTCTGAATATCGGGCAATGTAATTAGCCTGGGATCAGGGGCTTTGCGTCCCCAATCGAAGTTAATGGCAGGATCGATTCTAGTAAAGACCACTTTACCTTTAGACAGGTCAGGATGAGCAAACACATGATCGTTCTGAATGTAGGCTGCTGACAATCCTGCGACCATTGGAGGCTCTGCTGAACCTGCCACAGCAATGGATATACCTTTTGTGACAGCAGGATTCTTTCCATCGCTTACTGCAACCGTAATCGTGCAACTGCCTTTATAAGCTGGTGCCTTCCATCCGGCTGTATTTCCGCTTTCAGACTGGATTGATCCTCCATTGGCTGTCCAACTGTAGCTGAGAGGATCACCATCCGGGTCTGTTGCGTTTACAGTGATTGTAGATGTGCCGTTCACATCCACAGAAGCCGGATTTGCAACCAGGCTATTTATAACTGGCGGATCGTTTTTACCTGGATCAGGTGGATCGGGCTCATCTGCTTTAAAAACAACAAAGCAGCACTGGGCAGTTGCAGTATGATTGTGTCCGTCACTTACTTTGACTTCGACAGTTGCATTGCATGGAGTTGCAGGGGCTGTAAACTCAACTTCCTGACCAGTACCGACCAATTTACCCTGATTCACACTCCAAGTGTAAGTCAGAGTGTCATTGTCAGGATCAGATGCAGATACGGTTAATTTTTGCTTACCATTAACCGGAATCCTGACAGGGCTGCTGGCAGTACCTTGTGGTGAGAAGCTGGTTATAGCAGGTGCCTGGTTGACTCCCGTGTCTGGAGGGTCAATAGGGATAGTACCTCCACCGCCGCTACCTCCACCACCACAGCCTGCAAGCAGAGCTATGACGATAATGGCAGCAAATAGCGATATTTTGGTTGTCACGATAGTTTTCACGCTCCTTCCTGAAGATTCCCTGCGTAGCAGGGGGGCAATCAATAGCAGGTAAGCTATACCCAGGCGTATGGCTGCTAAAACATAGATTGTCAAGATATTGGCCGAATTTATGCTCATCTATCGACATTAATACGCGGCTGAACAATAAATATGGCAGAGTATTGCCTGTTATAGATAAAGTGTCTACTAATACTTTACAGGTAGTTCAACAATTAAACCAAACAATATTCCGATGTTTACCTCATCAATATGCTCTATAACCAACTGTTTTAACCTTGACTCAATGCTTCAGCTAACCTATAATTGCGCCATCATCAGACTGATCAACTGGAGGCCATCATGGCAGAATTCAAGTATTCAGCAGGACTTTGGCTATTTGGAAATACCGGAGACCGGTTCAACCTGGCAGGTTACAAGCATCCAGTGCCTATAAAAGAACAAATCCAAACGGCTGCCAGTGTAAAAGGTATAACCGGAATCGAGTGCCATCAAACAGATTTTGATGAGATCAACCCAAAGGATTACGCCAGAATTGCAACCGACTGCGGCCTGGTTACTACCAACGTCAATACAAATGTGTGGGGGTCTGCAAAGTGGATGTACGGCGCATTTGCCCATCGCAGCCCTGATGTGCGGGCAGATGCCATAGCTGAGGGTAAGCGGTCAGTGGATATGGCGCGGGAAATCGGCAGTCCTTCCGTTGGTCTGTGGCTTGGCGCTGATGGGTTCGATTACCCGTTTCAAGTGGATTATCTTACCCAGTGGGATTTGCTGGTAGACGGCGTCAGGCAGGTTGCTGATTATGCAAAACCAGATATCAGGATAGGTATTGAGTATAAGTTGCGCGAGCCAAGGACCAGGATGACCATCGGTGATGCAGGTAAGGCGCTTGCTTTTGTTCAGGAAGTGGGATTCGATAACGTAGGCTGCGTGATTGACTTCGGCCATGCGCTGCAGTGCCGGGAAAGCCCTGCTGAATCCGTCGCAATCTTTGCCAGACACAACAAGCTCTTCAATGTCCACTTCAACGACAGCTTCAGAGACTGGGACGACGATATGATTCCGGGCACAGTCCATATCTGGGAGACGCTGGAGTTCCTGTACTACTGCAAAGTCACCGGTTATCAGGGCTGGTTCGGACTTGATATGTTCCCCTATAGAGAAGACTCCATATCTGCAGCACAAATGGCTGTCGATAATATCATCGCAATGGCTGATGCACTAAATGAACTAGATATCCCTGCACTGAAGAAAGCTCAAGAATCTATGGATGCAATAAAATCACAGAAGGTTATTCGTAGACTCATATTTAAGTGAATTTTAGAAGATATGCTCAAATATTTAGTAGTTGAACAGGCCAATATCTTTCTGGATATTGGCCTGACTCAGAATAGGGGTAAGTAATGAAGATAAGCCGGAGAGCTGTCAAATTTTTACTGTTGATCTCAGTGATTCTGCTGGCAGCATGTGTTCTATTTGGTGCGTTGAGTTCTCCTGGAACAGTCCAGAGGTTAGATAACAAGGCAGATAACCTCAGCAGCCCAGAGTATGTAGGATCGATTCTGGATAAAGATAACGCCTGGCTCGATCCTTTGTTGGCAATACTAGGCAGCGAGCCAGTCGAGGCTATTGCAGAAGCTATCGAAGCACATCCTGAGGCATATACTGAACTGAAGATAATCGAAGAATGGATGGCTCAGGATGGCTTGCTGGATGCGGGATCGTTTTCACCTGAAGCTGTTAAGCGTCCTTTTGACGAACTGGGTGCAGATGGCAGCGAACTGGCGCTGGAAATGGACAGACTCCTTCAATCAGGCACTCCCGTAACTGATCCCCAAGTTATCGAGTTGTATCTCCAGGCTTGTGAGAAGCGACGGGCTAAACGGTTCAGCAAGCACTTACCTGTTCTGAGAAAAATCGTCTTTACCAAACATTTTGATATGGGCGGTTCTCATTACGCCTATACTGAAGCCCTGTCAGATGCAAACAGCGAGAGGAACATCACTCCCGGAGCAAGCCTTTGTGTTCTGGAGTCTGACGGCATATATGGAGAAGTCCGCACGCTGATAGACGAGCCGAATGGAGTAGTCCGCGACCCGGATGTCTCGTACGACGGCAAGCGTATTCTCTTTTCATGGAAGAAATCGGTCTTGGAGGATGATTATCACCTTTATGAGATGGAAGTTTCCAGCGGGAAAATCCGCCAGTTGACATTCGGGCTTGGATACGCAGACTACGAAGGGGTCTATCTTCCAAACGGAGACATCGTATTCAATTCGACGAGATGCGTGCAGTCGGTTGATTGCTGGTGGACTGAAGTGAGCAACCTTTTTACCTGCGATGGCGACGGCAAGTATATGCGCAGGCTGACTTTCGACCAGGTGCATACTAATTATCCGCAGGTAACTCCTGATGGAAGGATAATCTACACGAGATGGGACTACAGTGACCGAGGCCAGATGTTCGTGCAAGGGCTGTTCCAGATGTTTCCCAATGGAACAGGCCAGACAGAGTTCTATGGAAACAATTCATGGTATCCCAATTCCATACTGCACGCCCGAGCAATTCCAGGCACAAACAAGGTTGTTGGCATATTCTCAGGGCATCACACGCTTCAAAAAGGTTGGCTGGGGATAATCGACCCAACATTGGGCAGGCAGGAAAACAGCGGGGCACAGCTTATCTGCCCGATTCGGCCAGCCGAACCGGTGCCTGATCCTGCTAAGAACCAGGACGCACTGGATTATTACGCACAGACTGGAGACCAGTTCCAGTATCCTTATCCGCTTAGTGAGAGAGAGTTTTTGGTCACTTACAAGCGGGATGGTCAGCCCTGGTTTGTGATTGCCTTTGTTACAGATGACGGCAAGAGGGAAGTCCTGGCTGCCGATCCCGACAATTCCTGCAACCAGCCTATTCCGCTGGCTCCTCGTCCTAAGCCCCATATACGACCCAGTTCAGTGGACTACCGGAAGACCGATGGAGCCGTCTTTATGGAGAATATCTATCTCGGGCCAGGTCTTAAGGGCATCCCTCGCGGAACTATCAAGGAATTGAGAGTAGTTGCTCTGGAGTTCAGGGCTGGTGCTGTCGGTGTAAACGGCAATGTGGGAGAAGCAGGCTGGTCCGATGTGACTACCCCTATATCTATCAGAGGTGCATGGGATGTCAAGAAGGTTCTGGGCACAACTCCCGTGTTGGAAGATGGTTCTGCGTTCTTTATAATTCCGGCAAGGACTCCTGTGTATTTCCAGGCGCTTGATGAGAAAGGGCATGTTGTCCAGAATATGCGGAGTTGGATTACACTTCAACCGGGAGAGACTGCAAGCTGCGTCGGCTGTCATGAGAGCAAGAATACTGTTCCGGTCTCATCGAAGCTTGCCAAAGCAATGGAGGCAGGCCCGCAGCCGCTCAAGCTCTGGCAAGGCGAGCCTCGCGGATTCAGCTTCGCAAAAGAGATACAGCCGATACTGGATAAGCACTGTGTAAGCTGTCACAACGCTGATCAGGGAGCGGCATTGAGTTTTTCAGGCAAAACTACGCCTGATCCTGAAACTGGGCGCAAATGGAGCGATTCATACCTCGCGCTGGCTAATCGGGACTATGTAGACTGGATCGATCCCCAGTCAGGGCCGCCAATGCGAGCGCCTTACAGCCACGGAGCAGCAAAGAGCAAGCTGGTAGCTATGCTCGAACAAGGCCACATGGGAGTGGAGCTTTCAAAAGATGAGATGGAGCGCATCTGCTGCTGGATAGACCTTCTGGTTCCTTACTGCGGAGACTATATGGAGGGCTTTGAAGGAGAATTTCTGGAGAAATACCAGCGTTTTCTGGATAAGCGCAAACGCTGGGAAGCAGAAGAAGCTCGTAACATCGAAGAACTCATCAAAGTCAGATACGGAGGAGGCCGGTAATGCGCAGGCTGCTCATGTTTATATCCGCAGCATCGATGCTTGCGGTTTTTGTTCCCACAGTTATCAAAACGGCATCAGGAGAAGGTGAAAAAACCGTTATTTACAGGTCTCCTTTCTTTGTAGTATCATCTCAGGATGGAAAAAAGCTGTATGCCTCGGATAAAACCGCGGATTGCATCGTCGTCATAGATGCATCGGCTGGTAAAAAGCTCACCGAATGGCCTGTTGTTAAGGAACCGACCGGGCTTGCACTTTCTGCTGACGGAAAAACCCTCTATGCCGCATCCTTTGCCTCTGGAACTGTGTCTGCCATCGATACAACCACTGGCAAGGTGTTAAAACAGGCGGAAGTTGGCGTTCGTCCGATGGAAGTCGTCTCAGGCGGGAAATCCAGCCGGTTGTATATCTGCAACAGAGCATCGAACAGCGTTTCCGTAGTCGATTTGAAGGATTTTCGCAAGATAGCTGATGTTGCTGTTGACCGAGAGCCTTGTTTTGCCTCACTTACTCCTGATGAAAACACTCTAGTTGTGGCAAACGGCCTTCCCACTGACTCAAGCAATGCTCCAGTTGTTGCCGGAACAGTGAGTATTATCGACACCAAAGCCCTGCGTGTTACGGGGACTGTAAAGCTATGTAATGGCGCTACGAACCTTCGAGGGATTGTAGTTGATCCGAATGGAAACTGGGCTTACTGCGTTCACACTATATCCCGGTTCCATCTGCCTACAAGTCAACTGGACAGGGGATGGATGAATACATCGGGCTTGAGCATCATCGATTTACGGTCGAAACAGCTTTACACTACGGTACTGCTTGACAGCGTTGACCACGGCGCGGCAGATCCGTATGCTCTGGCTATCTCTCCCGATAGTTCAAAGCTGTTTGTAAGCCTCGGAGGCACGCATGAGGTTCAAGTCGTCGAGATTGCCAGGCTCCATGACCTTTTGATGGGAAGACTTCCAGAGAACCTGCCGGAAAGAATTGGCGATCCAAGCACGGATGTATGGAAGCGAATCAAGGAGAACCCAGAAGCCCGACGGGAACTGGTCAATGATCTTGGAGCGTTGGACTGTATGGGGCTGCTCCGAAGGTTCTCAAGCGGCGGAATCGGGCCGAGAGGTATATGTGTCAATCCGGCAGGGAGTCAGTTGTTTGCAGCTAACTATTTCTCCGGGTCAGTAGCGGCTATTGATACAAAAACCGGAGAGCATATTTCGGTTATCAGTGCAGGAAACCAGCCGCCGGAAGATCTGGTGCGTAGGGGAGAGCGGATTTTCCAGGATGCAAGCATCTGCTATCAGTCCTGGCAAAGCTGCACGACGTGTCATCCTGACGGCAGGAGCGATGGCCTTAGATGGGACCTTTTGAACGACGGCATGGGCAATCCAAAAAAGACCAGATCGCTTGTGAAGTCCTTTGAGACCAGTCCGGTTATGAGTATGGGTGTCCGTGCAGATGCAAAGACTGCTGTTCGGGCAGGTTTCCGGTTTATTCTGTTCAATGATGGCATAGGGGCAGATATAGAAGCAGTCGATGCATATTTGAAAAGCCTTGAACCTGAGCCAAGCCCGTATCTCGGGAAGAATAACTCACTCAGCAGCTCGGCAAATAACGGCAGGAAGCTGTTTTTCGACAAAGCCCGGTGTGCCGATTGCCACAAAGGCCCGCTTTTCACAGACCTGAAGCTATATCAAGTAGTTCCGCCAGCAAGTTTCGACAGGCCAGGTGACACATTCATTACACCAAAGCTGGTGGAAGTCTACCGCTCAGCCCCATACCTTCACGATGGCCGCGCAGCCACGCTGATGGACATGCTGACCACGCACAACAAGGATGATAAGCACGGGATGACTTCAAAACTCAGCAAAGAGGAGCTTTCTGATCTGGTGGAGTATCTGATGTCGCTTTAAGCAGACAAACGCCTGGAAACGATAAGCAAAAATGAGTTATCATGAGAACAATAAGGTGTATGAAGTAGCTATAGTTGTTTTTGAGTTTTTGTCTTTGGGATAAAGTAAGGAGAACCTATCTTGATTATCGTCATGCGCCTGCAGGCCACACCTGATGAGGTTCAAAAGGTCGAGCAGGAGATAGAAAGTATCGGCCTCAGGCCGTTTATCAACCCCGGAGTGGAGCGCAAAGTCATTGCCGTGCTTGGAGAGGTCGATGTCCATAAAGCAGACCTTGCAGAGCATTTTTCCATGATGGCAGGTGTTGAGCGGGTAGAACTCATCAGCCAGTTGTGGAAGCTTACATCGAGGTCATACCATCCGGAAGACACGATTGTCGATGTTGCAGGGGTCAAGATAGGAGGAAAGCAACTGACTATCACTGCCGGTCCGTGCAGTGTCGAAAATGAACAGCAGACACTGGAGGTAGCCGAGGCTGTAAAATCTGCCGGTGCGCATCTGTTCCGGGGCGGCGCTTTCAAACCGAGAACATCTCCCTACAGCTTCCAAGGTCTGGGTGAAGAAGGGCTGAAAATCCTTGCCAAAGCTCGTGAAAAAACCGGACTGCCTATCATTACAGAGGTTATGGACACCCATGAGGTTGAACTGGTTGCGAAATATGCCGATATCCTGCAGGTTGGCACTCGGAACATGCAGAATTACGCGCTTTTGAAGAAAGTAGGAGCAACCGGACAGCCTGTGCTGCTCAAACGCGGCCTTGGGTCTAAGGTTCGAGACCTTTTGATGTCTGCAGAATATATCATGGCTGAAGGCAACAACAAGGTAATCCTCTGCGAGCGGGGAATTACCACATTTGAGGACTCCTGTAGAAATACAACCGACATAAACGCTATACCAGTGCTTAAAAACTGGACTCACCTGCCTGTAATGGTAGACCCAAGCCATGCGACGGGAGACTGGCGCTATGTCGGCCCGATTGCACTTGCTGCAGTTGCTGCCGGAGCTGATGGACTGCTTATAGAGGTGCATAATGACCCTAGCCGTGCTTTGTCTGACGGGCCGCAGTCACTTAAACCTAAGCGGTTTGCTGAACTGATGGGGCAAATATCCAAAATAGCCGAAGTGGTCAACAGGCAGTGCGGCACAGGTAGTTAAATTTTCACACTCACACTCGAGCCCACACTCGGGGCTGTCTCAAAAGTACTGCTACCCTCGGGCTAAATTTGCAATTTAGCCCGGAAAGATAGCTGAGGGATTTACAATCCCGATTATTGATATTTAGGATAATCATTCGGAATCACAGATTCCTCAGCTAGCAGTCCGGGAGGGATTGCAAATCCCTCCCGAGGTTCCTCCCAAGTAGGTTCCTCCCAAGTAGCTTCCTCCCGAGTAGGAATCCCTCTTGAGTAGGGGGCAGTGCGGTACGGGTAGCTAAATTTTCTGTAAATGGCTAAAATATAGAATATAGCGTGGTATGATAGGCGGCGGTTGTGATAATCGCCGCTTATATATTGATCGAGGTAAGAGTTGGAAGTTGTAAGAACAATCGAAGCACTGCGTGCAGCGGTAGCAGCGGCTAAAAGTGAAGGCAAGACGGTAGGACTTGTGCCGACTATGGGTGCGCTTCACCAGGGGCATCTTTCGCTTATCGAACGGTCGAAAGAGATGGACAGCTTCACTGTAGTGAGCATCTTCGTCAATCCTACCCAGTTTGGTCCTGCGGAGGACTTCACCCGCTACCCTCGCCCGTTTGAAGTTGATGCTGAGAAGTGCCGGAAGGCGGGAGTCGATCTGATATTCGCTCCTCTAGTGGAAGAGGTGTATCCTGAAGGCTTTGCTACCTATGTGGAGGTTGGCGGAGTAACGGAGATGCTGGAAGGGGCTTACCGGCCAGGGCATTTTCGCGGTGTGGCTACGGTTGTGTTGAAGCTCTTTACCGCTGTAGAGCCAAAACGAGCCTACTTCGGGATGAAGGATTACCAACAGCTAAAAGTCATCCAGAAGATGGTACGGGATCTCAACTTGAATATAGAGATTGTGCCTGTCCCAACGTTTCGCGAGCCGGATGGGCTGGCGATGTCTTCCCGCAACGCTTATCTTAATCCTGAAGAGCGGCAGGCAGCGCTGTGCCTCTACCGTGCGCTCAATATAGCTCGTGAAGCAGTCGATGCCGGAGAACGAAACGCCGAAACAGTACGGCAAAAAGCCTTGGATGTCATCCAATCCGAACCGCTCGCAAAGCCGGACTATGTTGCAGTAGTCGACCCTGAAACGCTTATGCCGGTTGATTGTGTTGATGGGCCGGTTCTGGTTGCACTAGCTGTTCGTATCGGCAACACAAGGCTTATAGATAATATGCTCATCGGAGGTCAGAGTTAGTTGAAAGTTGGAATAGTCGGCCTGACGCAATCAGGCAAGACAACCCTGTTCAGGGCGATAACACAAGGAAAAGCACCTATTGACGAGTACGGCGGAAAGTCGAACATCGGTGTAGTAGCCGTTCCCGATGAGCGGATGGATTGGCTGGTCGAGAAAAACAATCCCAAAAAGGTGACTCCTGCGACGATAGAAGTGATTGACAGCGCTGCAAAGATAGGCGGAGACCAGAAGACGAAGATTACAGCAGACCTTTACCGGGATATTCAGGCTGTTGACGCGCTTATTCACATAGTCCGAGCATTCACCAGCCCTGCAGGCGAGCCTCCAACTCCAGGCAAGGACGCGCGTGATCTCACAGAAGAATTGATTTTGGCTGATTTGCAGTCGGTCGAGACCAGGCTTACCCGCATCGAGAAGTCACTGCATGGCGTCAAACAGGGTGCCACTACTCCTCAGACAATGGAGCGTGACCTTCTGCTTCAGATAAAGGACACGCTGGAGGCCGGGGAGTTCATCAAGTCACTGTCACTAACTCCTGACCAGGAGAAGCTTGTCAAGGGCTACGATTTTATGAGCCAGAAGCCTCAGATTATCGTCGCCAACATCTCTGAAGAAGAAATCGGACAGCCTGAAAGCGAGGCTGTGAAGGAACTCAGGGCATACTGCGAGGAATCCTCCATACCGATGCTGGTGCTTTCTGCCAAAGTGGAGGCTGAGATTGCTGAACTGCCGGAAGATGAGCAGAAAGAGTACCTCGAGGCAATGGGGCTTGAGAAACCGGCACGAGACAGGCTGATAGCGGAGACGTATCGTTCGCTTGGGCTGATAACTTTCTTCACAGCCGGTGAGCCTGAAGTGAGGGCTTGGAGCCTGAGAGTAGGCTCTCCTGTTGTTGATGCAGCGGGAACTATCCACTCAGACCTTGCCAGAGGGTTCATTCGGGCAGAAGTGGGCCATTATGATGATGTCAAATCCGCCGGTGGCTGGGAAGAAGCCAAACGCGCAGGCGTAGTCAGCCTGCATATGAAGGACTACATCGTGCAGGATGGGGATATTCTGTATATCAGGTTCAAGGTGTAGGTCTTTTAACTCCCTGCAGGAAACATTGGAAGCTGTCCATAAGTGTCAATTGGCTCCTAATTCATTATTATTAGAAAGGCCATTTTTTGATGCTTAACGAGAGGTTGGAAGACCTTTATCTGCGGAAAATCAAGCAGCGGTATGAGGAAATCGGCCGCTATCTTTACTCCAACATCACTCCCATCGAAGGAATCGAACTTAGGGAAACGTTGGAGTTCGAGAAATATCAGGATGCAGTAACCTCCGAAGGTTATCGGCCTATCAAGGTCGGAGAAAACTGGGGTGGAAACGGTAAGAGCGGATGGTTCAAGATTAGATTCGCTCTACCGCCTTCATTTGCCGGAAAACCATCTGCGGCATTAATCAACATCGGTTTCGAGGGCTGTGTTTTCGTCGATGGCGCGCCTCACCAGGGTGTTGACCGCTGGCATGAAGAGGTTTTGCTTGCTGAGAAGTCGGAACCAGGCGCCAAGTATGAGCTTGTAATCGAGGCCATGTCAGGGGAATACTGGCAGAACCGCACGGAGCCTGCTGTTTTCAAGCGAGCAGAGATAGCCACCATCAATCGTGAGGTCAATGACTACTGGTATGCCCTTGGTTTCCTTCTGCAGCTTGCGGAAACGCTTCCTGAGAAGAGCGTACGCAGGGCAAGGTTGATTCGGGGGCTTAATAAATCCGTAAACTCGTTCGATTTGGACAATACTGATGAGGATTCCCTCAGGCAATCGGCTATAGAGGCTTACGATAAGCTCAAACCGCTCCTTGAGAAGAAAGCAGAGCCAAGCGCGCTCAATCTTACCTGCACAGGGCACGCTCACATCGATGTTGCCTGGCTTTGGCCTTATGCCGAGACCATCCGCAAGTGCTCCCGAACCTTCTCGACAGCTATCCGCTACATGGAACAGTATCCTGACTACGTTTTTAGCCAGAGTCAACCCCAATTATACGAGTTCTCCAAGGAGCATTATCCCAAGCTCTACGAGCAGATAGTCAAGAGGGTAAAGGAAGGCCGATGGGAACCGGTCGGCGGCATGTGGGTCGAATCAGACACCAACTTGCCTTCTGGTGAGTCCCTTGTCAGGCAATTGGTTTATGGCAAACGGTTCTTCCAAGATGAATTCGGTATTGAAGTAAACAATCTCTGGCTGCCGGATGTGTTCGGCTACTCAGGTGCGCTTCCACAAATCCTGAAGAAAGTTGGTGTAGAGTATTTTACAACCATCAAGCTCATCTGGGGCAACCAGTTTAACAAGATTCCATATTCCAGCTTCTGGTGGCAGGGGATTGACGGCACGTGCATCCTTACGCATATGCCTCCTCATGGAGATTACAATTCGCAAATCAGGCCGGATATTCTCCGCAAAGCTCAGGATGACTACGCCGAGAAAGACCGTTCAGAGCATGTGCTCTATCAGTTCGGTTGGGGTGATGGAGGCGGCGGCCCTGACAAGACCCATCTGGAGCGGTTGAAACTGGCTAAGGACCTGGAAGGGCTGCCGAAATGCATCCAAAGGCCATCGGCTGAGTTCTTTGCAGACCTTAAAAAAGAAGCCGACTCCTTCCCGACATGGCGAGGCGAGCTTTACTTCGAGCTTCATCGCGGCACTTATACATCTCAGGCACGGACAAAGAAAAACAACCGAAAGGCTGAGTTTGCTCTTAGGGATGCCGAAATCCTGTCTGCAGCAGCAATGACCTTTGGAGCATCGTATCCTGCGGCTGACCTGGAAAAAGCCTGGAAAACTGTGCTCAAAAACCAGTTCCACGATGTCATTCCAGGCAGTTCGGTTGGCGATGTCTATATCGATGCGGAAAAAGACTATGCTGAGGTCTTTCAAATCACAGGCCGGGCAGCGCAGGATGCTGAGACATGCATTACCGACAAAATAGACACAACCGGACCAGGCCAGCCTATTGTTGTGTTCAATACGCTCTCATGGGATAGAGATGTTGTTGCTTCGGCTGAGATTACCAGGTTTGGAAGGTATCAGGTAGTCGATTCCATGGGCGTTCCAGTGCCGTCGCAGATATCTAAAGACGGCAGCAGGTTACACTTTATGGCGCATGTCCCGGCAATAGGTTACGCTGTTTATCACATAGTCAAAGAAGAAGTCGACCAACTGCCTGAGTCCGGCTCTGGAGTTACCATAAGCCCAACACATCTCGAAAACCAATTCTTCAGCATCGAGTTAGATGACCAGGGATTGATAACATCCATTTTCGACAAACGCATCGGGCGAGACTTAATCCCCGTAGGCGCTGCGGCTAACCTGTTCCAATTGTTTGATGACCGCCCGCTGGATTGGGAAGCCTGGGATATAGACTTCTTCTATAAAGAGAAAGAGCAAGAAATTACCGGCATCGAATTTATTGAAATCGACGAACTTGGGCCAATTCAAGGTTCATTGAAACTGGTTCGGAAATTCGGCAACTCTACGGTCGAGCAGAAGATAGTCATTTATTCGGATATTCCACGGATAGATTTTGTCACTGACATAGACTGGCAGGAGAACAAGAAGCTGCTCAAGGTTGCGTTTCCGGTAACGGTCAACTCACCTACGGCACGGTACGAAATCCAGTTCGGAAACCTGGAACGGCCGACTCACTCAAGCACAAGCTGGGACTTTGCCAGGTTTGAAGTCTCAGCTCATAAGTGGGCCGATCTCTCAGAAGGCGGCTACGGAATAAGCCTCCTGAATGATTGCAAATACGGTTATGATATCCATGACGGAGTGATGAAGCTCACGCTTCTGCGTGCTCCGACCATTCCTGATCCTGTTGCTGACCGCGGCAAGCATAGTTTTACTTATTCTCTCTATCCGCACGAAGGAAACTACACCGCCGGAGGCACTGTAAGAGCCGGATACGAACTGAATGTGCCTGTCAGGGTTGTCTCAGCAAGTGCACATCCGGGTCAACTTCCCAAGAGCATGTCCCTGTTCCGGCTGGACTCGGATCATGTAGTTCTGGACACGGTCAAAAAGTCGGATACCGATGACTCGGTCATCCTCAGGTTCTACGAAGCACACAACAAACGCGGTCGAGTCAACCTGCTCACGGATATTCAAATCAAAGATGCCTGTGAGTGCGACCTATTAGAACGAGAAATCGGCAAAATAGACCACAGCGAAGGCGTTATCGGCTTCGATATCGCTCCATTCGAGATAAAGACAGTCAAAATCTCTGTTAGATAGCATCTATATGGCGGGATGCTGGAAAATGTGTCCCGCCAATCCCCTTTTCACTGGTTTCAATCGCTATTTGCTGGGTAGATAACCCAAGTGTAAAGCGATGAATAACCAGAGCATGATACTTCTAACAGATCTCTATGAGCTGACTATGATGGCAGCTTACTACAAGGCGGGGATACAGAACACAAGTGCTGTGTTCGAGTATATATTCCGCAGACTGCCGCATAACACAGGCTTTTGCATACTCGCAGGGCTGGATCCTCTGCTGGACGACCTGCAGGACCTTCATTTCTCAACAAACGATTTGGAGTATCTCCGTTCACTGAGGCTGTTTTCAGAGGAATTTTTAGACCAGATAAGTGATTTCCAGTTTGAATGTGATGTCTACTCAGCCCCAGAGGGCAGCCTTGTGTTTCCTAATGAGACAATCCTTAGAGTGCATGGGCCGCTTGCTCAGGCTCAGATAATCGAAACGCTGGTGCTTAACCGGTTGAATTATCAGACTCTGGTAGCCACAAAGGCAGCCAGATGTGTTGCAGCAGCAAATGGCGATCCCATCGTTGAATTCGGACTAAGAAGAGCGCAAGGGCCAGATGGAGGCATCTCCGGTTCCCGTGCTGCGTTTATCGGAGGCGCTAAATCGACTTCAAATGTCATGGCAGGCAAGCTTTTTAACATTCCTGTAATGGGAACGCATGCACACAGCTGGGTCATGGCGTTCGACAGCGAGCTTGAATCTTTCCGCGCTTATGTGAGAGCGTTTCCGAAGAACGCTGTGCTGCTTCTTGATACTTACGACACTCTTGAAAGCGGACTGCCGAACGCTATCATCACTTTCAAGGAATTAAGGGAGCAGAATCCAAATGTCCGTGCTGGAGTAAGGCTCGATTCAGGTGATATTGCCAAGCTATCGAAGGTCGTTTATTGCAAGTTTGAGGAAGCAGGGTTCAGAAATCCGCTTATTGTGGCATCCAATGAACTTGATGAACACCTGATTACGGACATAAAGCGCCAGGGGGCTAAAGTCAACTCATGGGGAGTCGGCACGAAGCTTGTCACAGGAGGAAATGAACCTGCGCTTGGAGGTGTCTATAAACTTGCGGCTATCTCAGCAGACGGCGGTTGGGATATCAAGATGAAGCTCTCTAACAATCCTGAAAAAACAACAGATCCCGGTGTGAAGATGCCTTACAGGTTCTACTCGCCTGATGGTGAGATGTTGGGAGATGTGATGTTCTTGGAAAACGGCGATGTAATGCCTCATGGACATGTTATATCTCATGACCGGATGGTTTTTGAGCGGACAAGAGTATTCAAAGAAACTGCTCCCCGCATACCGCTGCTTGAGATGGTTATGAAGCATGGCAGGCGAGTGTATCCGAATAGATCGGTTCAGGAAATCCAGGCTTATGCCCGGCAGCAGCTAACGACGCTTCCAAAGGAGATGCAGCGGTTGGTGAACCCGGAAATCTACTGGGTAGGGCTGAGCGAAACACTTGTCAAGAAGAAACGTGAAGAAATGCAGGCATTCTGGGCAAGCAGAGAAGCCGCTCCTACCGAACCCAGCGCACCAATAGCAGGCAGGGAAAATATAGGGGGCGAAAGTTAGCCAGCAAGCTTCTCTGACAGGAGTATCATCCGTTCTGTTTCAGGTGTGAACCTGGAACCTTCGAAATCTCCCCAGGCGGAAATAGTGGTGAGTCCGGCTGATTTTAACATGCGGTCGAGTTCGTTATAAGTATAGAGCCGGATGGAGTGGCCTGTTTCCTTCCTGCGGCCATCAGGATAGATACAGATTTCTCGGCAGTTTATTCTCCCGCTTATCGGGTCGAAACATCGGTAAGCCAAAAGTATTCTGCCATCAGCAGTCTCCTCCCAGTGCCGGGGGATGAACTGCTTCATCAAAGCATCCCGGTTTTGCACATCGATAAGGAACCTGCCGCCAGGCTTGAGCGCTCGCGCAACAGCATTCAGCACCTTCTGGTCCTCTTCATCAGTCTCAAGATAGCCGAACGATGTGAACAGGTTTATCACAAGGTCGAATTCGGAGTCGAAATCGATTTCGCGCATGTCGCAGGTAATCAATCTCAGATAAATGCCTTCCAGGGCAGCGAACTCCCGGCACTTACCGAGCATAAATTCTGAAAGATCAACTCCAACTACATCATAACCGCGACGGGCAAGGTCGATCAGGTGCCGTCCCTGTCCGCAGCAGAGGTCAAGTATTCGAGCGCCTGGAGAAATCTCTGTCTTATCGACCAGAAAATCGACTTGAGCACGGCTGTTATCGTTTTCCAGATACATCTCAGCCCGTAATGGGTCTTCTTCGATGAACTGCTCTACATACCACTGCATAATTACACCTTGCCCAAAACTAAAAAGGCGGGGTATATGCCCCGCCCTTCGTAACGCTACTAGAACTCTGCTGCTTTAATTATTGCCGGGTCCAACCCTGGGAACCTGGCCATATATTCAGCTCGTTCTCGCCTTAACTCGTTTATTAAATAATCGCTTTGCTCAGAATCGTAGAATTTATCGAGGCTGAAGCGGTCAATATCGCAGCCTTCCACGACTTTGGGCACATTGACCATCCAGTTCATATCTTCATGCCATTCGATAGTACCTCGCGCGATTCCTCTGATAATCGAAGACATCTCGGGAATCTGCACCCGCGTTACCCGTCTCTTTACATGCCGCGTGCCATCCAGGTCTCGCGTAATCACCTCGCCAATGCCTCCGGTGTTCAGCATGAAGCACTGGATCTTGTCCTGGTGGGCTTTTACAAACTCGTAGAATATATTGCCTTCCTGAGACTCATCTCCAATGATAAACGGATTGGTTCCAACTTCTCGTACAGATTCTCCGGCACGCTTTGGATCAGACCCAGAGCTTTCTACGGACTCACCAAGCATAAAGGCTGCAGCAGCCTGCTCCGGGGAGAGTTTTGAAGCTATCGGAACCACCGTATTTCGTCTAACAATAAACGCCATGATAAGCCCGTCCAGTTCGTCTATCGGCGGGAGATTGATGGTCTCGCTCATATATTCGCCCAGGTCGGTTCTCTGAATGATTCCACGTCCGTTGCCTGTCAGAGTCTGGTCTGAAAAATCGACATTGCCCTGATAGTCCACCATAACATTCTCAAGGATGGCATCCGGCCGAGTAGCTGCATAGTAAAGCAAAGGCTGAATTTCAGGGTCCAATCCTTCTGTTTTGATATAGAACCCTCGTTCAGTACCATAGGCCGAACCGTCTTTGTGCCAGAAAACTACATCGTCCTGAACGATTTCTACGCCTTCATCATCTCCATTAAGGTCGTGACTATGGCAGGAGTGAGTAGTCTTGCCGGTTGCCGTGAGGCCGAATATGACCATTCCCAGGCGCTGAAGTTTGCCACCCTTATTACGGGCACGGATGATTTTTGTACCGGCATGGAGCCCTAGCATCCCCTGTTGTTTGGCGTGCCACATCCCCATGCGGAGGAACCCCTTTTTGGCTTCTCCATAATAGTCCGAACCGAGGACATACGTTACCCCAATCTCCGGGAAGACCAGAATCTGCCGGTCTTTTTCCTGCCATTCAGGTATGAAGATGATGTTAAAGTCCGGACCGGGTTTATTAGCGGACGGAAATAGAGTCTGGTTGACCATGTGGGCAAGGCGGACCATCTCCTTGCGGTAGGTCGACATATAGAGGGTACATTTTGGCGAGAAGACATCATTATCGCCCATAGTGGCTTTTACCTGGACAAATGGCGCCTTCTTCATATAAGAATGTACCAACCTCAATGTCTCCGGCAGACTGTTAAGAATCTCCCTGCGCTTTTGAGTAAGCGTTGTATGCGCTACCCCAGGGCCTCCCACATATACTGTCACACCTGCACTGCGGTTTTTAATAGACGAAACGAAGCTATAGTTACCGAACTGCGTTTTTAGTCCGAAAGATTCTGCTGCTCTTCGAATTTCATCTGCCGACGGCCGCGATACGTTGGGCTGTGATGCCAATTCGGTCACTGCCGCCTGAACCTGGCTGAGGATGTTTTGCTCCAATTCATACCTCCGTCTAGGAATCTTTCCAGGATAAGAATTGCACAATAAGAATCACTGCCTGGAAAGAAGCAGCTGGAGTTCCGGCTGCTGTGTTGAGTGGCCTATAAAACAAGATTGTACCAATTTACTGCCTACCCGTCAACGAAGTAAGCGTAAAACCTGTGTAAAACTGCTTTTTATCACATGAAAAGAACAGAAGCGCGAAGAGAAAGGGCGCATACTTATTTTGCTCATCACTCATCACTCGCAACTCGAAACTTTTTGTTGGGAATTGCCATAAGTCATTTGCCGTAGTATAACTAATACTATGAACTCAGCAGAAAAGATTATGGCTAAGAAAGAAGCATCAAGAAATAGGGCTAGGAATCGATTTATAGGGCCGGCGCTGACATATCTGTTACTTACAGCAGGTGCGGTTATCTTTGCGCTGCCGTTTTTGTGGATGATTTCGATATCGCTCAAAGAACCGGCAGAGGTAGCCCTGCCTGGATTGAACCTGCTACCGAAAAAGGCCATTTGGGCCAACTACCCGAAGGCTCTGACCATTATGCCGTTCCATCTTTATCTGCTGAACACGCTCAAGGTCACGTTTTTGTCAGTAATCGGCACTTTGCTATCAAGCTCGATTGCAGCATACGCCTTTGCAAGACTTAGAGCGCCTGGCCGGGAAGTGCTGTTCTTCGTAATGCTGGCAACAATTATGCTTCCGGCAGAGGTTATGATGATCCCCAGGTTTGTGATTTTCAGAGGTCTTGGGTGGTATGATACGCTGCTGCCGCTGATTATCCCGGCGTTCTTCGGAAGCGCGTTTTACATCTTTTTAATCAGGCAGTTCTTCCTGACTATCCCAAGTGATCTCGAGGATGCTGCAAAGATAGACGGCTGCTCGGCTTTTCGGACTTACTGGCAGATATTCATGCCGCTTTCGAAACCAGTGCTTGTCACGGTGGCAGTATTTTCGTTTGTGGCGCACTGGAACGACTTTATGACACCGTTGATTTACCTCAATTCGGTCGAGAAGCGGACTCTGGCACTGGGGCTTGCTACTTTTCAGGATGTGTGGGGTGTGGATATAGTCTCCCTGATGGCTGCCTCGACGGCTGTACTCATCCCGGTGCTTGTAATCTTCTTCCTTGCCCAGCGATACTTCGTACAGGGCGTAGTAATGAGCGGAATTAAAGGCTGAAGCTGTTAGAATCCAGAACTGCTTTAGAAGAAGATTACATCAGGCAGGCGGATTTTGTGATTCACTGCGGAGTTTGTTTACCAACTCGTAGACATAATCGGCGGCTCTTATATCGTGAAAAGCAATCAAATCCAGAGCATCGAATCCTGATGAGCAGTTTATACCCGTATTGCTGCACCAGGATGCCATAAAGTAAGACCTGCCAAAAGTTACCGTGCCAATTCCATTGCTGTGAATAAATCTGCGGACATCAGGCAGGTCGCTTATCAATTCCGCAAATACTTTTTTAGGCCATGTGTTGGTAACAGCCAGTACTTTTTGATCTGTGACAGCATAATATGTGCGGCGTTTACGCCAGTTTTTGTAGACAAACCTTCCGAGCGTCACATAAAGGCCGACCATCACCATTGCAATTCCTTCGGTAAAGACTAAGAAGGTTCCTACCGGACTTCCAGCACCAGTGAGAGATTTTTCAAGATACTCCAACCCCCAACTCAAGGTATATATGCCAAGCCATAGGCTTATTGGTACAAGGAGAATATCTGCGCGTGTCAGAACGATGGATGTATCAGGTTGACCAATCCATAATATCCGCTCACCTTCATGGAGGTGCTCTCTTAATGCATCAACTGCATCTCGTGAAATCACTGCAGTAAACCTCATTATCTATGGGCCGCGCACCCCCATTATCGGCGTCCACATGAATAACGTACCCAAGTGAACGAACAAACGAACCGTTCCATAACAGAGGAAATGAAGTGCGGTTTTGAAGATGTGGCCCGGGCTTACTGCCGGGCCACTGTAAAGGTTTTAAAGCCTATTCAGTCTGTTTGGCTCCGCACTCAGCGCAGAACTTAGCTCCTGGATTAAGCTTTGCCCCACATTCAGTACAGAAAGCAGTTCCTTTTAGCTTTTCACCACATTCCGGGCAGAACTTGGCATTGGTTGCAAGAGGAGCTTCGCATTTAGGACAAGAAGCCCTGATTGTCTCTCTCCAATTCTCTTTGGCGAGCTTTTTATCTTCTTCAGCCATTGCAGCGTGTGCCCAAACTTCTTCAACCGAACGGCTGGCCTGAGCAGCAGACATTTCCACGCCAAGGTCTGGAGCGCATTCTTTGCACAGCCCTCGCTTGGTATTCCAGCAGCTTTTTCTGCACACCCAACTGGAACACCTTGGACACTGAACAAACATCGGCTTTATTTCTTCCCATGCTGCCTGGAAGGCTTTGTCGTGTGCTTTTTCCCAGGCTGCATCCCGGACTTTTTCTCCAACATTGGACGCCTGACCAAAAATCCCGCCAAACAGTCCGCCTGCAGTATCCAGTATGCTTGACATAGTGCCAACTGCCGAAGCCTTGAACTGTGTACGCAGACCAGTTCCGCACCTTTGGCAGATAAACTCAAATTGGAAACCACGATCAGTGCTCAGGTCATTGTAGTTTCCACCAAACTCTATTGCACTACTCATATAATACTCCTTGATTGAGAAATGCTTTATTTAATACGAACAAGATGCACTGGGATGGCTGCGCCGGCAGTTACTGGCACTCGTATTCCGGCAGCACACTCGTCTGATGTGAAAGTTCCTATATCAGTATAATTGGCGCTCAGCGTGTAGCTGCCTTCAGGAAGCCCTCTGACAATCAGTTTGTCTTCGTTATCTTTGCCAAGAGTCTCACGCAGTAGAAGCGACAACTTCTTACCGCCATCTTCTGCATCTACACGATTAATTTTAACCGCATGAGATTCAATAAACAAGCCAAACGGGGCTATTCTGACTCGCCGCTGGACTCCATCGTGAGGGATGACCGATATATGTCCGTCTATGCTGCCCTCGACATCGCATCCGTAGCCGACCAGACCAAAAGCAGGATCATCTACTGCGTATGAGCAGGCCATAAGGTAGGTGAAATACAATCCCGTACCCATTTCGCTGGTCCAGGGGTCATAAGTCATCCTCTGAGGCTCCCAGGTGTAAAGGTTCCTTGCAACGCCATCAGGCCTTACCAGACACCAGTTGGCAGTGAACGAGCCGTAGCCAATCCTGAGGTCATCTATCTCGCCTGTTTCGTGGTAAAAGTCCAGAAGACAGCGGCCATTTTGAGGAACCATGTAGTTCATACACAGTTCGTCGTGGTAAGGGTATTTGGAAGCGCCCCATCCCCATCTGACATCGCCGCCGAACCAGGGCCAGGATGGCTGCCGGCCGCGTGTCGCGCGCAGCATACTCACTACCGGTATTGCTCCATCTATTCCGCCGCCGAATTTCTTAAAGTAATATGCATCAGAGTAGCCCGTAGTGTCGAACGCATACTCAGAAAGATACGGATGTGGCTGTGGAAGGAAATGGTCTGCCTTTCTCTGCAGATGCACTTGCAGTTCATCGGCTTCGTCTGTATAGCCTTTTGCTCTGAGAGTATTCATCAGGTCGAAATATAACGACTCACCGAAATTACCGCACGCCAGAGCGTTGTTTTTATACATCGGCAGTGTGAAATATGCGATTGCCGTGCGGTAAGCCATTAGAAGATAACCATCTGAGTCACGGAAGCGAGTCAGGCCGTAATACTCGGCAATTTTAGACATCGCAAAGTAGATATTGACTACATGCGGGTAGTTGAATGAGCGGTTATAGGCCTGCTCATCATCATAACTATCTCCAACTCCCGTGGATACTGCGTAAGTCTCCTTTTGCTGGACTTTTCCATACAGGAAACGCTCTATGTAGTATTCCATCGTCTCGATTTCATCGGGATTCGGGTCAACTACATTTTTCCAAACCAAAGACAACGGTTCTGCGAGACCACATTCGTCCGAACCTCCGGACATATGCCCATGACGTGGTTTCATGACCATTCGCTCTTCTTCAGCATCATACATGAAGAACTGACCGTCGCGGAAAGATTTGGGGTCACGATACTGCTGGTCTCGTGCTATATGTATTGCGTGCGCTTTAGCCAGCTTTTCTATCGGCTCGATTGCCAGGAAGTGCAGGTTGGTGACTTCTCCATCTACATCGGTTATTGTCAGATTATGCTGCCCTGTCCTGCCGAATTTGAAGCGATAAACTGATGATGTGCCATCAGAAGACACCTTTTCGATGGTTGTGTAGTCATCTCCGGTAACGCTAAATTGCTTCTTGCTGGATACGCGCAGGTGACCGGTCATATCGGTCGGCAGCACCATAGCCGGAGCGACATCTACAGCCACCTTGCCATCAGCAAAGAGCGTTTCATTTATCTCTTTATAATCCTGAATGAACTTGATGCCAAAGTTGAGTACCAGTTCTTCTCCAGGAAGAATTACGGCCTGGGAATGGTTGTTGTACCACTCGTACCAGTTTCGAGTCTCCCTGCTCGCTTTTGAGTACGGAAAGACATTTATCAGGCCTTCCCATCCGTCGGGACGCTGACCGTACTCATCGACATGCGCTATTGCCTCAAGCTTTGTGCCTTCTTTGGCCCAGATTAACAGATAAGGCGGTATTCCAGCGAGAGGTGCGGCAAGAATCCACGAGGAAGCGCCGCCGATGAACGAATGCAGCATCACTCTCCGCTCATAAATCTCGCTCATATCGGTCTCACCGGCAAAGCAGGTATTGAGCGCAAGCGGCATGGCAAGCTCTCCGAGCACCATCCCTGCCTGACTCCTGTTCTTTATCCTGATTTTCCAGTTGAGGCTGTCACCCTCTACGGTGAAGCGTTCGCTTATCATAGGCTCTGTTGCACCGAGCTGCTCAGGCGGGCCTGGGTCGTAAACGACAACAACCGAGTCTTCCTGCCCGAGTACCCTGCGTATCTCAGAAGAATTGGCGGTTGTCATACTCCGCCAGGTTATATCGCCATTGAACCGGTATTTAAGGACTAAATCTCCCAGCCACCTGTGATCAGGTGTCGCAACTGCCGGAAGGTTGTCAGGATTGCCTGCGAACTGAACCTTTGTATTGCTAGAGGAATCGTAAAGTCCCCAAACCGTGCCAGTGCCCTTGTCAATCTCAGCAACAAGGTTTGGAGTACGAAGTTCCCACATCCAGTGACGGTCTGCCGGGCCAGATTGGGCAGTTTCCGGGACTATAAAGAACTCACGGCTGAGAGAAGTGAGAGTCTCGTCTCCTTGAGCGATGTCCACTCCGGCGACATACTCACCTGGGCTGAGGTCATTTGTCCCAAGCGGAAGCTCCACTGTAAACTGCTGCCCTGGGATGAAGGATGTGGTGGAAACAACACCTCCGGCTGGAGTTCGCGCTGTCAATGTAATGTCCAGAGCCTTCCATGCCTTGCCGGTTATAGCTGCCCGGATGCTGCTGCCTTCGCTTATTACTACGCTGTCCTTATAATGACTGCCAAGGTATCCAGCCCCTTTAGGAACAGCGGGATTATCCGAAACAATGCTGAGTTTTGCGACAAACGGAGCTGAGATGTAGTTGAATGCGTTTCTTACAAGCGTAACAAAATTTTCTGATGGCTCAGTATCAAATCTGAAGTTATGCATTCCGAACGCGATAACCTGTCCTGCACCAAGGTCCCATTCGACAATAACTCGTTCGTCTTCTACAAAACGAGCGCCCCAGTTGGCAATACCAAGCACTCGACCGTTCTTCGGAGGAGATTCAAGCCATCTGGCATTTACAAACGGCTTCAATACGGCGTTATCTGCAACGAAGAAGCCTCTGGGAAGGTTCTCGAATACCGGATGTGGTTCCAATGCAACATAACCGTTCCAGTAGAAGAAGCTTTCTTCTTTCCATTCAACAGCATCAGGAGCATTGTCTATGCCCAGCGTATCGACATACTTAGCTGCAATAAGGGCAAGGAGCAGCTTGCCTCCACTTTTGACATAATCTCTAACCTTCTCCGCAGCATCAACTGCGGCAGCAGGGAGTTCTGAAGACTCAGAATAATACCAACAGGCACCATCAAACTCCTTCAGCTTTCCAGCATCCGAAAAACTGACAAGCTCTATCTGCCAGTCATTCTGTAATGAAAGCCAGTCGAAAGCAGCCTTGTCAAGCACTGACAGAAACTGCGGGTCCTGATGGTGAGACAAAAAGGCAATCCGCCTCTTGGCCGAAGTCATCCGTTCACCTCTCTCGGAAATGATTTACCAGAATAAACTTCGGCAAACAGGTACAAGTAACCTGCGCAAGTAATGGAAAAATAAGTGAAAAGGCCGCAGCTATATTTACTGCGGCCGAAACAGTTTCTTCAAATTAGCTGTTATGGTCTACCTCTGCCGTCTGGTTGTGCTGCCCTGGGACTGAGTATCGACCTGATATGGTATATATACGTCTGAGTCATCATCGAGCCTTAAGTAGAGCATGTTTCGAGGTTCTTCAGTGCCTCTTCTGTAGTAAATTGTATGCCCATCTACCTGCCTGCCAGTGGATACGAACTCGGTTTCATCAGTAGAGCGTACAGGTCTTCCAGGTTCAATAATGTATGTTCTGCCGTTTGATTGGAATCGAGCGGGTACATCGACTCGCCTGTAGTCATCAGCCGAGATTTGAGACTCTCTCGGAACCACTACTATGTTGCTCGTGTCATCATCTTCTGTCTCAGCGGCATCGTCTTCAGTAGTTTCCTGATATACATAGACCGGCTGTTCACGGACGACTTCCCGCACGCGTTCCCGGTCTCGGATTATCACTCGTTCAGGCTGATGGTCCCGGTCAGTAGTTGGTTGTTCCGGTGGCTGTTCTTCCTCTACAGTCACTTCATCAGGCGTTCTGGCTTCATCCTGGCCTGGAGGTCCTGCTGCAACAAGCCACACTATGACCAAAAGCGCAATTGCGACGATTCCGACAATTATAACCCATACCCACGGGGCTGTCCTGTTTCTGTAGACTTCCATTTCAACCCTCCTCTCACACAGGAGCAGTAGTCAATCGGTTTCTTATTGAAATCAGCGATTATTCGCCATAGCTTTACCCTGCAGGCTTATGGGCAAAACTCTTCCGGATCAATGCCTGAAACTCAATAAACTTACGAGAGTCAAGTGGATAGAAGTAGAAGAGGTAAGGCCAGGACAGAGGTGTTTGGTGAGGTAGTTCAGGTTTATTCCTGACAAGCAGTGCAGATTGCATCAGAAAGGCACAAAGCGCCAGTGTAAAGGGCTTTACCCAGGATGACACCCTCAAGACCTTTACTCTGCAATGGCATAAGCCGTTTGATGTCATTTATTGATGCCACGCCGCCGGAAGCGATAACCGGTATCCCAACAGCATCCAACATGCGCTGTATAGCAATGGTATTTACACCTCTCAGCATTCCATCCCTGGAGATGTCTGTGAAAATAATGCGTTTAACACCGAGAGTAAGCATGCGTCGGGCGAAATCGATGGCTCGTTCTTCTGTTCTAGCCTGCCATCCACGGACTGCCACATATCCGTTAAGCGCATCGACACCCAGCACAGCCTGTTCTTTAAGCTCTCCGAACATTGTTTCAGCAGCATTATTGTCAAGAGCAGCCGAAGTGCCGATAATCACGCGTTGCACACCGGTTTGCAGCACTTTTTTAGCTGTTTCCAGGGTCCTGATACCGCCGCCTATCTGCACCGGGATTCCCACAGACTGGACTATCTTCTGCACTACATTCAGATTTTGAGGATAACCTGTACGTGCGCCATCCAAATCAACTACATGGAGCCTTGTTGCGCCCTGTTGCGCCCATTGTTCAGCCATTTCTACCGGGTTATCTGAAAAGACGGTTTCCTGGTCAAAATTTCCTTGCACCAGACGGACACAACGTCCTGCAATGATATCTATTGCTGGTATAACTTCCACTTTTTAATCTCCTGATCTTATGGCTGAAAAATTTTCGAGCATACGCAGGCCGACTGCGCCGCTTTTTTCCGGGTGGAACTGCACAGCGTAAACGTTATCCCTGTGGATTATCGAACAAAACTCAGTGCCGTAGTTGGTAGTTGCTGCGATAGTTTCTTTTGGAGGCTCGGGGTAGAATGAGTGAACGAAGTAAACGCTTGTATTGTCGGGGATGCCATTAAGGAGCGGACAATCGGACGTTTTACGAAGAGTGTTCCATCCCATGTGAGGGATTTTCAAACCATTTGCTGAACCACAGTTGCAGGATTTGGAGAATTTGACAACCTTTCCAGGTATTACATCCAATCCTCGGAACTGCCCCTGCTCCTCGCTTTCAGAAAGGAGAAGCTGCATCCCGAGACAAATCCCCAAAAACGGTTTTCCAGAGCGAATAAACTGGCGAATCGGCTCGATTAACCCCAATCTTTCGAGGTTTGTCATAGCCGCGCCAAACGCACCAACACCAGGGAGAATCAGTTTTTCGGCATTCAGGATTTCATCTGGATTCTGAGTGAGTACAGCCTGGCAACCGACGCGCTCGAGCGCTTTCTGTACGCTGCGCAGGTTTCCCATACCGTAATCGACAATCCGTATCAAACTAATACTCCCTGTAACACTGAGTACCTTATAGTATAGCAGAGGCTGCAGGTTATATGGAATAGTTTATCCCGATTTTTTATGCCGCGCATATTCCTTCTGCATTGCATAACTTGATAGTTGTCACTGGAACTACTAATAATTGTATTTGCGTCATATAATTGTAGAGGTAGAGCAAAACACTGCTGTTTGTTATACTGCAGTGCTGTGGGCATTATTCGTGCCCAGCCTCGTCTACAGTAGTTAGTGATATATCGACTTCGCAAGAGGAATTGGAGTACGACTTGAAAGAGCGATTCTTACCCCTGTTGGTTATTTCCGTCATTCTGGCGCTATTGACAGGCTGCGGCGGCGGTGGCGGATCTGCAACTGATAAGTTCAAAGGTGACACAAGCGGCAGTTGGACTGTTCTCATCTTCCTGAACGCAGATAACGACCTGGAACGGTTCGGTATCCTGAATATGAACCAGATGGAGAAAATCGGATCGACCGACCAAGTGAAGATTGTCGTTCAGATGGACAGGTCGCCCGGTTATGATTCGTCAAACGGCAACTGGACAGGCACAAGGCGTTATCTCGTCACCAAAGACAATGATACTGATACAATCAACTCTACCATGCTTGAAGACATGGGAGAGGTTGATATGGGCGACCCGGATGTATTGAGGGAGTTTATACAGTGGGGACAGCAGAACTATCCTGCAGACCGTTACTGCCTGGTTCTCTGGAACCACGGGTCAGGATGGCGCACTGCTGCCCAGACAAAGGCGCTCTCAAGAAATATCTCATTTGATGATACAAGCGGAACGAGCATCCAGACTACAGACCTGGCTTATGCGCTCGAAGCAGCATCTCCAAGAATCGATTGCGTAGCGTTTGACGCCTCTCTCATGCAGATGATTGAAGTAGCCTACGAGATGAGAAACAGCGCTGAGATACTTGTTGGGTCAGAAGAAAGCCCGCCAGGAGACGGTTATGTTTACGATAGGTGGCTCGGAAGACTTGCAGCATCTCCTGGTATGAACTCCAGGCAGCTCGGTCAGGTCATTGCCGATGAATACGTCGATTCCTACACAGGCAAGTATGATGTAACGCAGTCTGTGCTGGTGCTTGCGAATGTGGATGCAGTTGCAAGAGCTGCGGATGACTTTGCTGCAGCCGTCAGACCTCACGCTGCGTCGAATGCATCGGCTCTGAGGACCGCACGAACCAACGCGCAATCCTATGCGTTCGATTATTATAAAGATTTGCTGGATTATGCATCGCTGGTCAATCAGGTTATTCCCGACCCGGCAATCTCAAATGCATATACCAGGCTGCAGTCTGCCATGTCTTCTGCTGTTGTCTATGAGAGGCATACCGGGACAAGAGTAGAGCGCAGCCACGGGCTGTCTATCTATATGCCGTCACCCTGGGAGTATCTGACCCGCTACGAGGACATCGGATTTTCTGCAGAATATCCGAATTGGGCGGAACTGATTAAAGCCCAGACCCAGTAGTTGAATCAAAATGATTAACCTGTTCTGGTTAATATAAACTGGCTCCATAAAAAATCCAAGAACGCGATGTACAGCCGTCCCTCCGGTACACCGCGTTCAATTAATGTCGGAGGTAAATATCCCTTCATGAAGAGAATAGTTCTCTGCCTGGTGCTGCTTGCGAGTGTTCTTTTTGTCAGCAGCAATGTTTACGCCCAGCTTCCTGTTCCCAATCCTAAAGCCATAATCGGCGGGAGGATGCCATCACTTTCTCCTGATGGTAAGAAACTGGCGTTTGTCTACAAGGGTGATATCTGGGTAGCTGATTCATCCGGTGGTCATGCGAGGACTTTGACGCGGAACACTGAGATGGATGCATATCCGCAGTTTTCGCCGGATGGCAACTGGATTGCATTTTCGAGCACACGAAACGGCAACTGGGACATTTTCCTGGTACCTGTAACAGGCGGTTCAGTGAAACAGCTAACCAATCACTCATCCAGTGATGTAGTCTCCGGCTGGAGCCCCGATGGAAAAAGTGTAATATTCTGCAGCACAAGAGATACACAGGACCCTGTTCTCTTCTCACTGGATGTCCAGACCTTGCGGCTCAGGAAGCTTTCTCAGGATTTCACGGCGATGAATTATTCCAAGTATTCGCCTGATGGTAAATACATTGTCTATTCCCGCAACGGATTCTTCCACTGGAGTCGTCCGCGTTATTCCGGCTCGGGAGCTTCTCAACTCTGGCTTCTGGATGTCCAAAACGGGACACGACAGCAGATAACAAGCAACCCATTTCAACATTTATGGCCGCACTTTACACCGGATGGCAAGGCAATCATTCATGTTACAGTAGGAGAAAAGACACCATCAGCCGTTAACCTGAATGCGCGAGGCAGTAAGTATGTAGATACCCCCTTGATGACGCCTAATCTCTGGATGCACAGACTGGATGGCAAGAGCAAACAGTTGACATTCTTTACCGGCGGGTCTGTCAGATTCCCAACAGTAGCCGCAAAGACGGGCGATATTGTCTTCGAGTATGAAACAGACCTTTGGATGCTTAAAGCAGGGTCTACCAAGCCTGAGAAAATCACACTTTTTGCATCAGAAGATGAGACGCAAAACTCAAGAAGACACGAAATATTGAAATCCGGCGTTACCGAGGCTGAACCATCACCTGATGGAAAGTATTTTGCATTCGGAATTCGCGGAGATATATGGTCAATCCTGATTGACAAGCCAAAGGGAGTTGCTGCAAAACAGGCCGAGATTGCCAAGCGATTGACAGACTGGGCAGGAGATGACTCTGACTTTATTTGGTCTAAAGACGGCAAACATCTTTATTTTACCTCTGACCGGCAGTTCAATACCCGTTTATATGAGCTGGATGTTGAAACGCTCGATGTGAAATCGTTGTGGGACCGACCAGAGGATGTTTCCAAACTGAGGTTATCGCCGGATGGAAAAGAGTTGGCATTCTGGGTAACCGGCCCTGAAGGCGGATTGTATTCTTTATCTGTCGAAAACGGTGGTTATCAGCGACTGGTCAGGCTGCCAGGAATACATACTTACTGGCATGGAGGAGGCGATTTTGCCTGGTCTCCCGATATGCAGTGGATTGCATATACCTTTGGCGAGGAAAATGGCGCGTGGAATGTGTGGATAAAACCGACTGCCGGAGGCGAAGCTGTTAATGTGACCCGGTTGAATGCATATCACAGCCAGCCAGTGTGGTCTCCAGATGGTAAGTATCTATTCTTCCAGAGCGACCGGGACGGCAATGGACTATATGTAATTCCATTAACAGTAGAGCCGGCCAGGACTTTGGAGACTGACATCAAATTCGAAAAACCGAAGGACCCGGTTGAAGTAGTAATAGATTTTGATGACATATCGCGCAGAGTCCGCAAACTGTCTTCACAAGCACCTCAGAGCGACCTGACCATAACATCTGAAGGCAAGATACTGCTGATTTCAGGCGGAGATATCTGGTCTATCTCCTATGACGGAAAAGACAGCAAGAGATTGACATCAGGAGGCAATTGCAGCGCTTTAAGAGCGTCCGCTGATGGCAAAAAAGGTTATCTCATCCGTAATGGTGAGCTTTGGACGATTGGAATCGAAGACAGCAAGCTGGAAAAAGTGGAATTCACCGCTGATTGGGAACGAGATATCCGAGCTGAGCGGAAAGCAGCCTTTACACAGCTATGGCGGTCTTATAACCGGCTTTTCTATGATGCGAATATGCATGGAAGAGACTGGGAAGCTATCCGCACCCGTTATGAGCCGCTTTTAGATGCTGTAGAGACTCGTGAGGAGTTCGCCACGCTGCTTGGTATGATGGTCGGCGAGCTTGAGGCATCTCATGCTGAAGTCGGACCGGCTGGTGGAGGCAATCCAAGCCCTGTGACTCCTCATCTTGGATTCACATTTGATTATTCCTACGAAGGTCCTGGGATAAAGGTCGATAAGGTTCCGCCTAAAGCGCCTGGTTCATATGCTCAGACAGAGATAAAACCCGGTGAGTATGTTGTTGCAATAGACGGGCAGGATGTTACTCTGGATGAGAACCTGTTCAAGCTGATAAACAACAAGCAGAACCGGATGATGACATTCCTGGTCAACTCAAAGCCGACCCGCGAAGATGCCAGAACAGTGCAATACACAAGCCTGACCTGGGGTGAATGGACCAGTCTTCTTTACCGCAATCGGATAGAGCGGCTTCGAAAGTATGTGGACGACATTAGCGACGGCAAGATTGGTTATGTTCATATCTCTGGTATGGGTGAAGCGAATCAACAACAGTTCGACAGAGAGTTTTATGAGTATTCGCTTGATAAGAAAGCGATGATTATAGATGTGAGGTTCAACGGAGGCGGTTATATATCGGATGGCCTGGTAGACTGGCTTGAGCGCAAACCTCATGGGTTTAATCGGACTCGAGATGAGGCACCAAGGCAGACACCCGGAAAAGCTTGGGACAAACCAATCGTAGTCCTGATAAACGAACAAAGCTACTCGAATGCGGAGATGTTCCCATATGCAATGAGGGCTAGAGGTTTGGCTAAAATCGTAGGTATGCCGACTCCGGGATATGTTATTGCTACCTATGATTTGCCGCTGGTCGATGGCACACGCGCCCGGATGCCATTTGTCGGTGTTTATCGGTTGGATGGCAGCCCTCAGGAAAATGATGGCGAAAAACCGGATATTATCGTGCCGATGACTCCTGAGGATTGGCTGTCCGAACGCGATCCTCAGTTGGATAAGGCTATAGAAGTACTGACGAAACAAGTCAGGTAATAATAATCATCGAATGAACTGATTAAAAGGCAGGCTAAGCTCTCGGGAGGGATTACTGGCTCGGGAGGGATTTACAATCCCTCCCCTGGACTTTGGCACTTTTTGAAAGAAAAAAGGGTTGTTTTATTACTGTTAACAGCTTTAGAACCGTATAACAGGTGTGATTAACATAACTAAAACAACCCGTAATAGTAATACCGATATTGCTCTTAAGAGATTCCCTCTGCTGTATACTTTTTTCAAGTTCTGGGATGGATGCAGCGAAGCTTTTGTCCAGAAGCGAACACATCAACTAGGACAAGACATCGCTTTAGGTCTGTTGACTGCCTTTGGGAGAAGAACCATCACAAGAGGCATCTGCGCCATCGCAAGGCAGTTTGTCGACTGGACTAAATACTACCGCTTCTTTTCCAAAGACAAGTGGTCTCCAATCATACTCAGGCAAAAGCTTCTTGAGTATCTTTCTGTCCATCTGACTCAGCTATTTGTCCGGGGGAATTGCAAATTTACGATTACGATTGACGATACGATTGCCCGGCCCGCCTCCCGATTGCCCGGCCCGTCCTCGCGCCGGGCAATCAAAAGATATTCCGCAAGTCCCCGTACGGAAGCAATGATTATTAGGAGATGCTGAAACAAGTTCACTACCATCCCACAGGCTGAGGAGATTTGCATAAAGAAACAGGTTCATTGTATCCTTGTCTTCAAGCCAAAAAAGAGAGGATATGAACAATGAACCCGTCAAAACACAGTCTAACAGTATTAGCGCAGATTTTC
>JAKPFN010000053.1 GCA_029551395.1 Armatimonadota bacterium
CTCAAAGTGCCAATTTTGAGCTTAAAACCTTGAGTTCGTTCCAGAAAACAGCTAAGAAAACCTTATATAAAACAGTAAACAAAGGGCAACGGTAGCTAATATTGCCGAAGGTACAATATATATCAACAAGAGCCAGAAAGAGAACAAACTCAAGGAAGTTTAATCAGGATAACAGAACAGATTTCCCAGACGAGTAGGCATCACTCATCACTCGGAACTTTACACTCTACCCTTTCCACTCACCTCGTTTTTCGGTTGGCCTTCGATGAACGCTCGGATATTGTCAGCTGTGGCTTCAATCAGCCGTTTTCGTGCTGCCTGGGTTGCCCAGGCGTGGTGCGGGGTGATTATACAGTTGCGGGCGCTTAGGAGCGGGTTATCGGCATCGGGTGGTTCGGTAGAAAGGACATCGACAGCGGCTCCGGCGATTCGCCCAGAGTTCAGCGCATTGGCCAGGTCCTGCTCGACGACAAGCGGGCCTCGTCCTGTGTTGATGAGAAACGCATTCGGCTTCATCATACCCAGCTTATGAGAGTTCACCAGCCCTTGAGTAGATGGCGTTAGCGGGCAGTGCAGCGTGACTACATCGCTTTCGGTAAACAGAGTGTCGAGGTCAACGCATTCGACGCCCGGATAGTGACTGCAGGTTCTCGTTACAGCCAGCACGTGCATCCCGAACGCCTTTGCTATCTCAGCAACAGCCTTGCCTATCCTTCCGAGACCTACAATCCCCATTGTCAGCCCGTCAAGTTCGATGAGTGGGTAGTCCTGATAGCTGAAGTCCGGGCTTTGGGACCATCGGCCTGCTCGAACACCTTCAGAGTGGCTTCCGACGTGCGAGGTTAACTCCAGAAGCAGTGCAAAGGTATGTTGGGCGACGGATTTCGTGCTGTATTCAGGCACATTCGAGACAGGAATGCCCTTTTCCCGCGCCGCTTCGATATCCACGATGTTGTAACCGGTGGCAAGCACGCTGATGAACTTTAGTCTGGGCAGTTGGCTGATAGCATCCCGGCTCAGCACCACTTTATTGGTAACGACTATATCAGCGTCAACAGCACGCGCTATGGTCTCATCCGGCGATGTTCGGTCATAAATCCGGCATTCACCCAGAGCATACAACAGCTCCCAGGACAAATCTCCGGGATTCGCAGTATATCCGTCGAGAACTACAATCTTCATACAGGTCTGATTCTCCTGGCTATCGTAGGATGCAATGTATTGTACAACACATCCACCCTGCCAGGCCATTATTTGCAGCAGTTAAGAATAATCCAGGAGGATAAATATAACGAGTATTGTGATGATAATCAGGTTATAAGTCAGATGGTGTGCAGTACTTCTCTCAACTCCACCTTTGAAGTAGTGGTAGGACAACCATAACCCGCTGATTCCCAGAGCTATCCCGGCAAACATCGGTATGCCGGCTGTGCAATGTACCAATCCAAACCGGAAACTTCGGTAAACAGCATGGACCCAATCTCTTGTGTCTTTGCGGTAATCTTCCTCCTCTCCATAAGCAAAAAGTGGCAGGTTCAGTATCAGGAGTACAGCATATACAAGACCCAGGAATTTAATAGTAAGCGGCAGTAGGGCTAAGTTCTCTGAACCGTATTCAGCAAGGATTCCTCCACTTGATGCAGGTATTCGGTAGATCCATGATCGGTTCAGGAACGGCAGGAACTCATATAGTGCAAATGCAGAGATTACTACTACTACTATGATAACAAGCAGATTCTGTCCAATCATCACCGGACGTATCCGTTTGAAGTATACAAGATACTTCCAGGTCTTGCCTTTTATCATGTAATGAATGGGAGCATATATTAAAATACCTATGACTAAATACCCTACAATCTCCCAGAAGACAGAAGGTTTGCCACTGCCGGATGTTAATGTAACACTACCAGGTTTTGGAGCAGGAGCTGTTATCCAGTAGAAGATCAGGAAGTAGAAAGTGCCGGAGATAATATACGCAAGATAATATACACACTGACTATCTTTATGTTTCTTTGCGAGGTTAGTTGGCTGTAATTCTTCTGAGATTTCCATACGTTTCCCAGTTTCTAATATAATACTAGCCTACTATATAATAAGTATCATAAAGTCTTCAAGAAATGCTGTCAATGTTTATATGGAGTCCGGTTGGTGGTTAGCCCATCTCTTTAACGCTGTTGCCTGGTTACTGTTCGCGTAGCAGTAAACGCAGCCGTGAGGGCAAGTGTCGTATGTTCCTATGTCCTTACTCTCGAAGCATCCGCAATCTTTTCTGGTCGGATTGACACGAAATGCACGCATCCTGTCAGGATACAACCGCATGAGGAGTTCTGCATCAACGCATCTGGCCTTCCGGACCAGTCCCTGGACAAGGGAATCGTTACAGCAGGAGAAGAGTTCGATTCCATGCTCTCTTGCTATCTCTGCAAGCCGGTTGGCAAGCTCGATTTTCGATTCCACTGGCAGATCAGCGCAATCGATGCCTTTATCAACCTTTAATCGTGCCAGATTTCTTTGGACTTTGCCATAAAACGTCGGGAAGCTGAAGTAACACCTCCGGGTTGAGCCTTCCATACGCGATGCAAGCTCCTTAAACCGCTTCAGATGGTAATCCGGGCTGGTCAAATTAGAAATAAATATCGGGTCATATCTCCAGATAAGTGCGTCAGCGCTGTATCTATCGGCTATAAACCTGGCAGTTGGCAAAGTCACATCAGCATCAGGCACGTTTGGCTCGAAAACTGAGGGCAGTCCGGTGATTGTGAAATGGAATATTGCATGGTAGCCCCTTCTGTCGAGTTCGTCCAGATGAGACACCAGCGGAGCGAAGTTCTTGGACCAGAAAACTATCGCTGAGACATCGCCTGGCATAAGAGATGCCTCACACCGGCGGCCGCCGAACGGGTTCCGCCAGCTTACAGAACCTTCTCTGACCCGGTTCATAAACCACTCGGAATAATAAGCAGGAATATCAGTCCGTCTACTTACTGAGATTATGCAGGGGCTGTTCATGGGAATACATTCTAGCAAATGTTAGTTATTATTCGCCACCGGAGGTAAACACAATGGCTACTGAATCAAGGATTTCCGAATATCTGGATGATACAGCTTTTCCGGCAACAAGGGAAGAAATCATCCAAATGGCTGCTGATAACGACGCTCCGGATGATATCCTCGCAGAGCTGAGCAGGCTGCCGGACACTATCTACGACTCGATTCACGAAGTTCGGGCGCTTATCGCAGCAAGAGAGGGATATTAGTAAGAAGGCCATCCAATAATAACAGAGCCGGGCGGCTTACCTGAGCCGCTTGGCTCTCAGCTTAACAATCCTTGGAGGGTTGGCTGCGGCTTTTTGAGTAGCGCTGGGGACTATCACCGGAGCAACAACGCTTGCGTTCGTAATAACGCGCTCGCCGTCCTTAGTCGTCAGGATGCCTCGCACGCTGACTATTATCCCATCATCTATCCATGGGAACGGCTTACCCAGGTTGACCTGAATGCCTGACGACCTATCGGCTTCCTGTATATAGAACTTATCACCAAAATCGACTGTCCCGGCGCTTACGACCTTGCCGGAGATCGAAACCAACGTTCCATCTGGTAGCGCTTTGGCCTGCGCGATAGTGTCTACAGTTGTCCCGGTAAGACAGCACAGGGGATCACCCAGGACTATATCCTTCCAGCCGATGAACCTCGATGCAGCGTAAAACGACTCCGCGAGGTTCCGGCCGGAAGTGTAAAAGTCCATTAGCACGGTTGGAGATGCTATTGCGTCAAGATAAGGCTCTGTCACGTAACCCTTCGCTCCGGCTGCACCTTGAGCGATCAAGTCGGCAATCAATGACTGCCCTCCAGTGGTTGGCAGGAATGTTCTGCCGCTTGTCGAGACCGCTGTTTCAGCTATTCCCCGTGGGGCAAAAGTCAGGCTGCGATAGGTAGTGAGGTTGAAATGATGATCGTTGCTGCCCCAGGATATATAGCTGGTAAGTGGTTCAGGGCTGCCTGCAAACATGCTGGTTGACTCCAACTGCACAGACAGGTTTTGCCGGCCTGCTATAACCTGGGACGCGCGGGTCATGTCCGCGTTATAGTCGCAATAGTCCAGATAGTAGCTGGTATTTATTGTTTCATCAGGCAAAAGTATAGATTTTGGCTGAAATGAGGGACCCCCAAGCCCCCGATTTACGTCTATATCCAGCAGGATGTGATGGACAGCCGCAGTCTGGGCGATGGCACGGTCTACCAGCGCTTTGGCATCGGCTTCAGTATAGCCATCCAGCCGGGTTACAAGATAACCTCCGTATTTTGCATGGGTAAACGGTTCGGTAGCGCGCCAGTAGCGGTTCAAGTGGACAGTATCTATTACATTTCCATTATCATCCGTAAGCTCGATAAGTATCGGGTTCACAAGGTCTATAGCGGCAAGTGTGCTGTCAACGCTCTTGCCGTTCGATATTCTGATAGGAATCCCCTTGGTAAGAACGATGTATTGTATCTGATCAGTGAGATTGTGCTGGGTGAGAAAGGCTTTTATCGGGTTTTCGATCTTGTCTATGTAATCCTGCCATGTGATGGACTCATTAGCGCTTGAAATGCTCGAATCCTGAGTATTTACAGTTACCAGGTTGTCAGCAGGGATGCTGCGCTGGACAATATAATGGGCGGCAATACGGCAGGATATGGGACTTGAGCCATTTTGTACAACAAGGACATTTTCCAGGCCGCAAAGTGCAAATACATGTCCCGTGATAATTATTGAACTTAAGAAAGTGAAGACGAGCAGGCGTAACATCACATAAACATTATACCATGTTGTGACAAATTAGTTATTGACAACTGGCAGTAAGGCTGATATACTGCAGCATGATGTAATGCGTTCGACACGTAAAATGCAACTGCTTGCATTAAATTGTGCGGTCGAGCGCATGTTACAGTCAAAATCTGCGTAGTACCTGAGGATGTCGCATCGCCCAAGCGGCAACCGAGCCTCGAAATACTTGGCCTACTCGAGATATCGGCCGTGCCTCGTTTGGACGAATCTGTGATGAGCGCTGTTTGAAGCGCAGCTCCACTTAGCCGTCGGCTGTCTGTGCAGTTGTGGTCGGCAAGCGGAAAGGAGGCAAGAGGTGGCAGTTGACCCTCATTTCGAAATGCAGGATTCAAGGATGGTCAAGCTCACCAAACGTGAGGTTGAGGTTTTGAGTCTTGTCTTGGAAGGCAAGTCTTCCAGAGAAGTCGCCGCCGCTCTCTTCTGCAGCAAAAGGACTGTTGATTTTCACCTGGCCAGAATTTACGAAAAGCTCCAGGTGTCCAACAGGATACAGGCTATGCGCCGTGCCACTATGCTCGGGCTTGTAGAAGAAAACAAAGGCTCGTAGGTCGGTTCCGACCTTTCAATATCTGCATCGTGACGGGTGATGATAAGCTCTCAGCCTGCTTAATGTGCAGCGAATTAGTTGAAGATCGTGGTTTAGCTTTCACGCTTGCAGAAGATGCGCGTGCGGAACTGAAGCCGGAAGATTCTGCAAAAACTAAGGAGAGCGTACAATTAGACTTGTACTGTCCGCAGTGATTCTTTGAGTGTTTCGGCCACACCCTGCGGTCGTTCGTGTTCGTACCCCAGAGGAGATACAAGAATCCTGATGCTGTCTATTTTCACATCTCTTTGAGTGTGGGTGTGTCCGCAGATTACCATCTGAACGTTTGCCCTGGCTTTTATGATTTCTCCAAACCTTTCGCTTCCCATATAAGCTCCGAAGAAGTCGAAAATAAGCTGACCTGTTCGGATTACGGCCTCTTCAAACGGCAGGTGATGGATTACCGCAACAATCGGCACATCCGCATCTTGCAAATTGTCTAGATCATCGGCAAGCTGTGCTGCCAGTGTTTCGGTAACATCTTCGTCCGTCATTCCCCATTTGGCGAAACGAGCATCGGACCATATTCTGCTGCGGTAGCGTTTCTGTTTATAGTCTGCCATACTGATTTTATTGTCAAACGCTTTATTCCGAAAAGAATAATCGTACCAACCGATGCTTCCTGCAAACCCAATGCCCCGGATGACTACCGGCCGGGATGGAAGATAGTGAAACCCCGTTTTCTGGACGATTTCCGGCAGGATTTGCTCATACTTTTCTTTGCTGGACTGACCGGGCAGGTTGGGAACCCATATATCGTGGTTGCCGGGAACGAAGAGCTTGTGGCAGTCTATCGGGTCGAACCTGGAAAGCACGTCTTCTATTTCAATCGAGTCTGCTGAGACATCTCCTGCTATGATGAACACATCAGGGTGAAGTTCAGCTAGCAAGTCAGGCATCAGGCGCACTGCTTCCATCCCAAATGAGCCTGCATCAACATGTAAGTCTGATATAAATGCTATGTTCATAATCGATAAGTCAGAATTCAGGGCTGTTAGTGGATACTGCCATGCCGAACTTGATTAGCACGTCTTACTGAACCAAAACTGTCTTGCTGAACTTGTTTCAGCATCTCCTAACACCCATGAGACCCTGAGACAAGCTCAGGGTGACGTCATTCGTCATACATCTCTATGTGACGGTTATGCGGCGCTTGATGCAAGTGCCCCACTAATAACTACCGAATTTCTCGACCAGCTCCATTGCATATTGATAGGTCTTAAACTCCGTTCCTGGCGGGATGGAGTGATCCGAGTGGAAGATATAACCTCCACCAACTTTGGCAATGCTGACCTTCTCTCGAATCTCCTTCTCCAGTCCTTCCAGATTGTTTGACTGAAACAGCCGCGCGTCAATGTTACCCATGAACGACATAACGCTGCCATACTGGGATTTAAGCTCCCGGACATCCATACCTGCTTTGACTTCGAGCGGCTGAAGGCAGTCAATTCCGGCCTCTACGAACGCCGGCATGAGTAGGTTATTATTCCCACAGCCGTGATAGATAAGCTTCCCGCCTTTTGAGTGTATAGCATCGCTGATACGCTTGTGGAAAGGCATCAGAAGCTCTCGGTACATGCTTGGAGAGATAAGCGGGCCGTTTTTATATGCTACATCACCCCAAAGCCAGATGCCGTCAAACTCAAACCCCTCTGCCCAAAGCTCCTCAAACGCCCAGATAATCAGGTCAGTATCAGCTTTATACATATCGAGTATCCACTCAGGATCGAGCGCCAGATTTTCAAGCTGAACCTCCGGGCCGCATATTCTCCATGTGGCTTCAAACGCTTCAAGAACTGAAAGACATATGAATTTGCCCTGTTCACGCCACTTTTTATACTCTGCCTTAGTCCTTGAAAGGTCCAGCCGGGAGACATCAGGCTGCTTGAGCGCTTTATACCGGTTTTCCCACTTCTCACGTGTATCGCATGAGAACGCAATAAGCTCTGGAGTGCTCTGCTGATGTTTCCAGTAACGTTCTACGGCTCCCCAACTGTTGGATGAGATAGTATATTCAGACGTTTCTTCTATCGTCTTTGTTGGAAGCTGCAGAGAAGTGTCTATGCTGAGATTTCTGATATCGTAGTCAAAGAAGTCATCTATCTCGATGTCCTGCGGCATACCCTGAGCTTTAAAATCATTAATAGCCTGCCACCAGTAGTGATCCAGCTTGCCGATGCGGTCGGCTTCTTTATGATCCAGAAGTATCTTGATGCGTTCCTGTGAAGTCATCCTGCCTGGTTTCCTATCTAAAAGAGTTTTTCAGGAGCCAACAGAGTCAGAATAACACGCAGTCTGCCTGGAAGCAAGCGTTAAGTGCAATGTGAAAAGTGAAGGTGCAAAGTGAAGAGTGAGAAGTATAAACGGGTATAGTCTAGAATGCTGTTCTTACCGGCAGACATACGCCCTCAGAGGGCAGATGAGGTGTAAACAATGGCAAAACCTGAACTTAGCTGGTTTCCTATATCGTTCGCTCGTCAGATTATCGCGGATAAGTCTATAACTACAGAAGACCTGCTGTACAAGGCAAAAGAGCTTGGGTTTAAGGGTGTGGATTTATACTACCAGTTTCTTGGAACGCAGGACCATGCCAGTGTGGACAAAGTAGGCAGGCTTGCTCGGGAACTAGGGCTTGAAATCCCTATGTATGTATGCTCTCCAGATTATACAAATCCTGACCCTGAAGTCCGCAGGCAGCAGCAGACGCTCATGGAGATGTATATAGACAGCGCGCATCTTCTTGGAGTGCCGATGGTTCGTGTGACGGCAGGACAGAATCATCCCGATACGGATACCGAGCAGGGATTGGCTTGGATTGTCGACAGAGTGCTTGAGTTAGGAGGGTTTGCATCCATTCTCAGGATTAGAGTAGCAGTCGAAAACCATTATAAAGACCCGTTTGCATGGAAGATGGAAGATTTTACCACACGTAAGGAAGTCTTCTTCAGCGCTTATGATGAGTGGGAAGATAATCCAATCGTTGTAAACTTCAATTGCGCCACTCCAACTATCACCGGGGACGACACAATGGAAATCCTGCGCCGGGTGAAGAAGGATGTTGCCCATGTCCACGCTGCGGATTGGTCAAAAGAAAAAGGCAGCTATGTAGCAGCCGGAGATGGGGATGTTCCGTTCGATGACATCTTCTCAGAACTCGCAAAAGACGGATTTTCAGGTTACATTGCAGTCTCAGGTGGTGTTGAGATGAGCGAGGATGATGTCCGCCGGTCGAAAGACTACCTGCAGATGTTGATAGACAAGCACTGGGCCGGATAATAAAAGGACAGCAAACACATCGGCTGCGGTGAAGTTTTCGGCACTGGAATGGGCTAGCCGGACACGACGGCATCCGCAGCACAATGCCCTCGGAGGTAGAATATTTTGAAGAAGGTTTATGTCGCCGCTACCAGACAGAACGATGGCAAGACCATTACCTGCATTGGACTGATATCCGCATTCAAGAAACGAGTGCCCAACGTTGGCTACATAAAGCCCGTAGGGCAGCGGTATCTTGACATAGACGGCCATCGTGTAGATGAAGACTCGCTGCTTATCAAACAGGTCTACGACCTTAAAGGCGACATACAGGATATGTCTCCAATTGCCGTTCCAAGAGGATTTACTGAAGCCTATATCGAGAATCCTAACCGGGCAGAACTGATAGACTCGATTACTGGCGCGTTCGAGCGGATTTCCAGCGGGATAGACATAATGCTGGTAGAAGGTACCGGTCATGCTGGCGTTGGTTCTGTATTCGATATGTCCAACGGCGATGTGGCAAAGCTCCTCGGGACCAAGGTCATACTGGTTTCATCTGGTGGAATTGGCAGACCCATAGATGAGATTATGCTGAACAAGGCCCTCTTTGACCAGCAGGGAGTGGAGATAATAGGGGTTATTGTCAACAAAGTCCAGGCTGAGAAATACGATAAGGTCAACAAGATGGTCCGAAAAGGATTGGTGCGTAAGGGTATGGAAGTCCTTGGCGTTATGCCTTATCGTCCTGTGCTCTCAAGCCCGACAATCGAGCAGCTTATGCACGATATCAACGGAGAATTGCTCTCAGGTAAGGCTGGACTGCGCAATGTTGCTGGTAGGATGGTTATTGGCGCCATGCCGCCGCATGAAGCTTTGAACTACTTCAGCAAAGATGCCCTTTTGATAACTCCCGGTACAAGAGAAGACTTGATACTGGCTGCCATGAGTTCATGCGTTGTTGGTATAGGCAGGCACCACTGCGTGTCGGGCATTATCCTAACAGGTGGAACCGCGCCTCATCATAACGTGATGGACCTTATCAAGCGCACATGGCTGCCGGTGATCCTGGTGGAAGAAGACACGTTTACCGTAGCCACCAAGATCGACCGACTGATTGTAAAAATCCGGGCCGAAGACCGGGACAAAATACAAGCCACTGAAAATTTAGTCGAAGAGTTTATTGACATCAAACGGCTGCTTGAGCTTTTAAGCTGATGCCGTTACTTTTTATCAGGTTCAGGCGCTGCTGGTTTAATAGGTTCCCACTTGATGGCTTTACTCGGCAGTCCGCTGAATTTGTCCACATCAAAAGTAAGCAGCACTTCATCATTCATCTGCAGTGAGTCGAAGGTTTCCTGGTTCACTCGTTTTCGAGCTTCACCGCGGGCGACTTTGAAGACGATTTCCCGGCCTGTGATTTTTCCGCTTTTGTCTTTAATCTCGTTCTTTTCGATTACTCGCGCAATGCCCAAATGATGTTCAGTCTTTTCGTTATCGGCACCGCTCGATAACCCTCCACGAACCATCATAAAAATCATAAATCCAACTACAACAACAGCTCCGGCTACTCCTATGATTGTCCAGAACTTCTTTTTGCGAGATTGAACAGCATTTTCTCTCCGGCGTTTCTTCCACGCCGGTTCAGAATCGATAACTGGAGTCTTACGGGTCTTCAATGTTATATTGTCACTCCTTGGATTGCCAGATATTAACTCGGCTTCTCAAATATAATAACGTACTCGTGCTTAAAGAGGTAGAACCCACCTGCAAGTGCCCTGTACCGCCATAGGTTGTTTGTTCTGCCTTTGCCTATCTCATTGCCTTCTATATTCTTTACTACAATGGATTTCAGCTTGAACCCTGTGTCAGTCATAACCTGCATAGTAAGGAACCCGAGCGGGATAAGCTCACCTGACGAGTATTTATCGCCGATTATCAGCCCTGCAAAGCGGCCTGGTTCAAGCAGGTCGAACCCGTTTTTCGCTACCCTGGCAAACCCATCGAGAAAATCTTCCAGACTCTCTGCGTTTGATATGTCCGACGGATTCTGGCTGAATGAGATGATATCCCAGTAAGGCGGATGAAGGATTAAAAGCTGCGCGTGACTTTCTCCCAAATCACCTAACACCTGCCGGACACGTTCTGCAGTCTGAGGGTCGGTGCTGTCTCCCTGTAGAGCGAATATTTCTCTATCCAGACTTTCATCAGGTATCTTACCTCTGACATGTTCGACCAATTCAGGTTTGAGTTCGACTCCTATGCATCTCCTGCCTCGGTTGAGCGCCTCTATTGCCGTTGTCCCTGAACCAAGGAACAGGTCCAGGACAATATCTCCCTGTTTCGTATAACGGGTGAATAGCTGCGTGGCTATTTGAGGAATGTAGTTGCCGTGATAGTCGAATGAATGACCGTTTCCTTTTTCTCTGGAATCGAAAATCCACAGAGAATCTAACTTGATGTCGGTATATTCTCTCCAACGAGCCGGGTCTATGTCAGAATATGCAAGACTTTTATAATTACGGACAGTTGGAGGCTTCTCTACACGGTTTTCGAATTCATTCAGTGGAAGCGGCTCCTGGTCTTCTTGTCTTTTAATCACAAAATGCTCCCTGATATGGTGTTTGCACGAGAGAATAATATGTTTCAGTTATGGATTTATACCTGAAACTCATTAGATAATTAGGCATGAAGAATACGATTACCTTCTGTAGTTGGCTCTTTAGAAGCTGTTGGATGTCCGTACAGTTAAATCGAGCGTGCTCTGCCTGGTGTAAAGCTGTTATCAGGCAAAGCACACTTTTTTACTTCCAGCCAATGAGGAGTCTGTTAAGGGTTAGCCGGTCTTTCAGCCAGGGTGACGGTAATTGTGCGTGTGCTGCCATCTCTGCGCACGGTGAAAGTCATCCTGTCACCTACATTTTTCCTGCGGATTTCTCTTTGCAGGTCGCTGGCGCCTGTTATCTGCCTGCCTTCTATGCGTGTGATTATATCACCAGTTTGAAGTCCTGCTCTGGCTGCTGGGCTGTCTGGTTGGACTTCTCGCACGATGATTCCCTGATTTACGGGAAGATTGAACTGGCTGGCTATTTCCTCGGTCAAGCTTATATAGGCTATGCCAATCCACGGCACTATGACTCTCCCCTGCGTTACCACCTGCTCGATTATGTCTTCTGCCGTTTTTATCGGGATGGCAAATCCAAGGACACCGACTCTTCCTCCAACGACGGCCGTGTTGATTCCTATTACCTGACCAGAGCTGTTGACAAGTGGGCCGCCGCTGTTGCCTGGGTAGATTTGGGCATCAGTCTGGATAAGCCCGCTCAGGGCAGAACCTCCTCCCGGTATGGCGCGGTCCAATGCGCTTATAACTCCGACTGTTACGGTGCTCTCAAAACCATAGGGGCTGCCGATTGCAATTGCCACCTGTCCAACTTTAAGGCTGTCTGAATCACCAATCGGGGCTACAGGCAGGTTCTGAGCATTTACCCGTAGAACAGCGAGGTCAGCGGAGGGATCGCCTCCCAGGTTGCGCGCTGTGACTTCTCTTCCTGTAGCAAGTCTGACTCGGATCACATCCGCGCCGCTTATAACATGGTTATTCGTGAGTATCAGTCCGTCTCTTGAGACGATAACGCCGGAACCTGTGCTTCGTGGTTCCGCGCCTGAATTGCCAGTCAATACAGTCACTACTGCTGGAGATATGCGTTCAACTATGTTTACTATCCGGTTCTCCTGATCAAGCAGGACGGCAGCCGGACCTGCTCCGGTAGGCGGAGTAGGAGTTGTTGTTTGCGCATCCGTAGGCCGGGATGTAAGTGAGGCAGTGACAAACACAACACCTAGGACCGCTGCTGCAATGAGTATAACAATAGCTGCCAGGGTTGCAGGCCGAATTTTCATGGTTGGTTCCTCTCACATAAGTTTGGGTACTATTCTTTTCTAATTACTTCCCCGATGGGTAAGTGCCAGTAAACTTATCTTGGGTGCTGTTTATTACACGTCTGTTTATAAATCTTGAGCCTTGTTGTGAAGGATATGTTTTTAACAATATCTAAGTGGATGTTGTCAACAACTGTTGAGAACGGAGGAAAGGGAGATTGGCATCAAAACGCAAATTCAGACCTATGGGCTTTGGTGATATCCTCGATGAAGCCTTCGACCTCTATAGGAATAATTTCATCCTGTTTGTTGGGATAGCAGGTGTAGTCTATGTGCCGTTATATTTTGTTTACGGCGCATCGAATGGGTATATGCAATCCTTGGGGCCTTCTCCCTGGTCAACGCAAGTACCGCCCGGGGATTTCGGAGGTCCGGATATTACAGCTATGGGGCTTTCGATAGGCGTTATGTTTCTTACGCTGTTAGCTTTGATGATTGCATATCCTCTAGTTACCGGTGCGGTTACTCATGCTATTTCCCAGCGTTATCTTGGTGAGCAGACGACAATAAAGCATTCCTATATGGTGGTAAAGCACAGGTTCTGGCAGTTGTTGGGAACAGGTTTGTTGTTCTCACTCCTCGCTGGTGGGATTATGACGGTAGCCGTTATTTCTTTTGCTGTGATGATTGGTATTGGTGCTGCCATAATGTCGTCAGGTGACTCATCCACTGTTATTGGTGTTATCCTTTTCATCTTGGGTGTATTATTGGCTATTCCGCTTACAATCCTGGCGGCCTACTTTGTCTTCCGGTTCATATTTGCATTCACTACCTGCGTTGTCGAAAACAGGAATTATGGAAAAGCGCTGTCCAGGAGTTGGCAGTTATCTGATAAACACGGTTGGAGAGTGCTTGGTATTTTGATCATTATTTATCTGATCATTACCTTTGTGAGCGCACCACTGACTTTATTTTCATCGCTAATCTCCTTCATTCCGTATATTGGGCCGATTATCGCTGGCGTGGTGTATGCTCTATTAGAGACAGTTGTAACTCCGATGGCTTCGATTGTTGTGGTTCTTCTTTACTACGACCTTCGAATTAGAAAAGAAGGATTTGACCTTCAGATGCTTGCGAGAGATATGGGAGTACCGGTTTCCGAGCATATTATTGAGCAATCCAGTCAAGTCCAGTATGATTATGCATCTGCATCTCCGGCTTCTGCGCAGCCAACTCAGACTTATGATGCTCCGGTCTATAACAGACCTGTTTGTGAATGCTGCTATTCGGAAGTTGGGATTGATGAGGAGGCTGTGGTCTGCACTGCGTGCGGCAAGACGGTGCATGCTAAATGCTGGCGGACTACAGGAGGCTGTGCCACACCAGGCTGTCCAGGCGCAGGAAGCGCCGCACCTAAAAATAGTCCGAACTAGTGCTGAGTTGCGATTTTTGTTACAGTTCTTCTAAAAAACCATACAGCAATCCCGAACGGGTTTATTCTGGTTTACAGAAGAAACCTGAAGCCAAAGATAGTGCCCATCACGCAGCCATCGAACTGGTCGGGCGTCAATACCCTAAAAGGGATGGTAAGAAACAGGAAGAATTACTATGTAATCAATGTCTTAAAATATAAATTATAGTTGTCATAATTGTAAGAAGCATAGAATTAGAAATGATTTTTATCTCTGGGACATTGACACTACTTATATCAAAGGGTATATTACTGTCGATATGCCACTAACTGGTAAAGAAGTAATAAAAGCCTTAGAGCGAGCTGGATAGGTTCAAACTAGGCAAAAAGGATCACATATTCGACTGTATAATCCAAAGAAGCCAGCAAATAGTATTACTGTGTCTATACATCAAGGAAAAGAGATTCCGATAGGTACCTTACATGCTATACTAAGAACTGCAGGCTTGACACTTACCGAATTCGAGGAGTTCTTAAGATCATGACTCGTCAATATACCGTTGTACTGACACCTGAGCCTGAGGGAGGCTTTACTATAACCGTTCCTGCTCTACCAGGATACATCGGTTTCGCTGAGACAGAGAATGAAGCCTTAGCGTTAGCGAAAGAAGGAATACGATTTCATATCGAATCTCTTATAACAGAAGGTCAGACAGTTCCTGAGGAGATTGAACCTCCACGTATCCTAAGGTTGAGTGTGGCGGCATAGTTCAAAGTTATAGTATAGAATTGAAGAAAGGCTGGATAGGTATGTGAAGTTCTATCCAGCCTTCTTATTTACCATCTTGCAGTATTGATAACCAGCAGTCTATCTACAGATAGCAGTGTGTACCGGTCACTTTTCCAAACGCTCTGATGAGCAGCCTGTTACTTTGCTGCTTTTACTCTAGCCCGCGCCCAAGAGCAAATGCTTTCAGGTTGACTTCCAGATGCTTTGCCGGAACCAACTCTGAAAGCGCCTGGAGCCAGACTGATTCTTCGATATCAAGCATTTTAGACAGCGCACCGGTCATTATCATGTTAACCGTCCGCACGTTCCCCAAGTCCTGGGCCATTTTGAGCGCGTCCATCAGCTTGCGGTTAGGGTAGGCTTTCTCAATTCGGGCTTCTATGTCCTCTACCCACGGCTGCTGGCCGCTCGAGACAGTAACCGGGGTGATTACCTGCGTGTTTATGAGCGCTGTTCCATTTGGAGCAAGGGTATCGGCATACCTGAGCGACTCAAGAAGCTCGAAACTCACCAAAAAATCGGTCTCACCTTCTGGAATCAACGGAGAGTATACCTTTTCACCGATTCTGACCTGGCTGACGACGCTTCCTCCGCGCTGAGCCATTCCGTGGACTTCGCTTTTCTTCACATCCGAACCGGCAAGCATCGCGGCTCTTGAGATAACCTCGCTTGCAAGAAGTATCCCTTGTCCGCCAACGCCAACAAGCGCTATATTGACTGTTTTCTTCATCGGGACACCTCCTCGAGGACCTTATCTTTGATTGCACCGAAAGTGCAGACCTGCTGGCACATGCTGCATCCAAAGCAGAGCACCGGGTTGATCTTCACTTTTCTGATCTTAGGTTTCTCCGGGTCGGCATCTCCGAGTTCTATGGCAGGACATCCGAGTTTCAGACAGATCCGGCAGCCCTTGCAGGTATCGAAGTCTACCTCAAACTGTCTGGTTACGCGGAGCTTGTAGCCAAGTATGCATGGCCGCTTCGCAACAATCACCGATGGTTCTGGTGCGTCAAGTTCTTCCTTGATGGCTGTTTCTACTTCGTCCATATCGTAGCAGTCAACGACTCTGACCCTGTCTACGCCGACTCCCCTGGCAACTTGTTCGATAGAAATCTCTTTGGTTTCTTCACCCATAAGCGTCTGTCCGGTGCCTGGGTTTTGCTGATGGCCTGTCATTGCTGTAATGCGGTTATCAAGAACGATTACCGTGCTGATTCCTTTGTTGTAGACGATGTTCAACAGGCCAGTGATGCCGGAATGGAAGAATGTAGAGTCGCCTATAACTGCAGCGGTCTTGTTGTTGTGTCCGGCTTTTTCGAACCCGAATGCGTTCCCGACACTTGCTCCCATGCAGATGATGGTATCCATTGCATCGAGTGGCTTGAATGTTCCAAGGCTGTAGCAGCCGATGTCTCCGGTGACCGTTGCCCCAAGCTTGTTCAGCGCTCTGAAGACCGACCTGTGGCCGCAGCCAGCGCAAAGTACCGGCGGCCTTGCAGGCAAGCCTTCCCCCACACCTTTTGAAGGTAAGTCTGGAGCCGGTTCGCCGTAGATTTCAGCCCTGAGCTGCTTCAGTCTGAACGGGCTTAACTCACCGATATTAAGCTGAGTTTCGTAGTCTTCGACTTTAATGCCCATCGCCCGAATCTGCTCATCAAGGAACAGGTCAAGCTCTTCGATGATGTAAAGTCTCTCAACGCTCTCGCTGAACCTGCGAATTAAATCTCTTGGCAGAGGGTTAGTGAGTCCCAACTTCAGGACACTTGCTTCCGGGAAGGCTTCTTTTACATATTGATAAGTAATGCCGGAAGTTATGATTCCGATTTCACTGCTGCCCTTTTCAATCCGGTTCAATCTGGAAGAGTTGGCGTACTCTCGGAGCGCGTTTATTCTCTCTTCCACGCGGACTCTCATACCCCGTGCAAACGCCGGTACCGGGACTGTTTTTGTGATGTCCTTGGTATATATCCGGCCGTTTGAAGGCAGCGGAGTGAAGTCTCCGAGGTCTACGATCCCCGAAGCGTGAGATGTTCTTGTGGTCATACGCACGATGACCGGTGTGTTGAACTCTTCGGAGATTGTGAACGCCTGGATGGTCATATCGTAGGCTTCCTGGCTGTCTGACGGCTCAAGAAGCGGCACTTTGGCAAACCGTGCATAGAAGCGGTTGTCCTGCTCGTTTTGAGAACTGTGCATGCCGGGATCATCTGCCGAGACGATTACGAGTCCTCCGTTCACGCCGGTATAGGACACAGTCATAAGCGGGTCGGCTGCAACGTTCAGCCCGACGTGCTTCATAGCCGTCAGCGCTCTCGTGCCTGCAAGTGATGCACCTATCACCACTTCCATTGCCACTTTTTCGTTTACGGACCACTCGCAGTAGATATGGTCTTTGAACCTGGCGACATTTTCGAGGATTTCGGTGCTTGGTGTACCTGGATAAGCTGCAGCCACTTTGCATCCGGCTTTATACGCCGCATGCGCTATAGCTTCATTGCCTGAAAGAAATTTCATGTTTTCACTCATATTCAATATAGCCCCTGATACTCTGCGATGAGTTTTCTCCACTGTCATTGTGGAGCTTGTAATGGCTCAAAAAAATTTGCCCGGACACATTTCCGGGCGTATGCAGCAAAATTTTCTGCAACATTTCTTTTATAACACGATTAATAACTGTAGAGCAAGCGCAGTTCTTGGGTATAAAGAAGCTGAACAACTGCATACGCAGTGGTCAAACCGCAGGGAGGCGAAAGGAATGCCAAAAGGATTACTTCGTATTCTAGTCATCACAATGTTTGTTCTTACAGTCGGAACTGCCTGGTCTGAGACATGGTCCGTCAAGTGTATCCCCGAAGATATTGCTCAGGGCTGCAATAATATTATGTTTTCGTTTGAGAACAACGTGCTCAGCCTCAATACATCGTCGATTTCAACTCAGGGAGGTTCCAGCGTGCAGAGATGGGTGCTTCTGTTTTCTGGAAACTGGGCTGTTTGCGGTTCGGTTGATGAGGATGGCAACCTGGTAAAAGACCCATACGCGGATTTTATAGTCGATAACTCAGGCGGATATATCAACTGGTCTCCTGAAACCCCATTCGGTTATACTACAACGCTGCTTCTCGGCGCTTCGTTTATCGGAGACGGTGCTAAAACATACTACGACTATACTTTCGGCGAACCGTCCGGCAGAGAGACTACAGGCACTTTGGTTTTATGGGAGTATTTCACTCGCAGGCCGCTGGAAGCAGACACATATACCAAAAAAAGCCACACATTCACTGCTGTTTATGAGCCTGTGCCTGAACCTTCAAGCATCCTGACGCTTGCTATAGTCCTTTCCGGCGCTGTGAGCATGGGGTTAAGAAGAGCGAAGACTGGTTGGTAAGTTTTATGGAGTGCATCTGTTTGAGACCGCTTTGCCTTACGCTGACATACCAGCTTTGTACGCGATAGGTATAACTGCAATCGAAAAACAAAGCGGCGTCGAGCCGCCGCACTCCATAGGTTTCCTTATTGTCATTAATCCTCAGTCTGTTTATCCTATAATATATCCCTTGCAATGGAGATTTCAGACACTTGAATATACGCCGTGTTGAGCTAACCAACCTTTTGATGAAACACTGGACTTGGGAACCGCCGGAAGTAAGCCCATTGGACGCTGTTCTGGTCGAATTCGGCGCTGATACAAGCGAAAGAGCGCACCGGACTGAGATATTTCACACTGCAGATGGACGCAAGCTGAAGGTCTGTCTCACAGATAATAATGAAGTAGCCTGGGTCGAGTTTTAGGCATTTTATTTAGGCCGGTGTCTATATTTATGTATATTTTTATCCCTCTGTTGCCTCATGCATAGTTCTCGTTCTTTGATTGTTATAGAATTTTAGAGGAATCATTGTGCTTGAGAGCCAAGTATATAGTGCAGAACAAATGAAAGTGGGTAAGTATGAATCTTTTTTCTCTAGAGGGTAAGAACGCAGTTATTCTAGGTGGAGCAGGTATACTTGGGGCTTCGATAACTTCAGGTCTCAAAGAATATGGCGCCAAAATAGCAATAGCTGACGCCAGACCTCCTAAAAACCAATTAGAAGGCTCAAAGAGCTATATAGTCGATGCTATGAGCAAGGATTCTCTCGTACAAGTCTGTGAGAGTATAATGCAGGACTTCGGGAAGATAGACATCCTGGTCAATGCTGTAGGGGGCAATAAACCGGATGCGACATGCTCAGATGAGATTAGTTTCTTCGACTTATCGGAAAAATCGCTTCAGGATGTAGTAAACCTCAACCTTTTCGGAGGCGCAATCCTTCCAGCCCAGGTGTTCGGCAGGTATATGATGAACAATCCGGGCGGTGGGTCTATTATAAATGTATCGTCAATGTGCGCGTTCAGGCCGCTAACGAGGGTAGTCGGGTATTCTGCAGCCAAGGCAGCGGTAAGCAACTTTACACAGTGGCTTGCTGTCCATGTGGCCCAAGCCGGACATACGGACTTGCGCGTAAATGCCATAGCGCCTGGGTTTTTCCTCACTGACCAGAACCGTTTCCTGTTAACGGAAAAGGATACGGGAGAACTTACAAAACGGGGCACGGCTATCATCGACCATACACCGATGGGAAGGTTCGGTGATCCTGATGACCTTATTGGCACCGTGGTCTGGCTGGCTTCGGACGCTTCCAGGTTTGTTACAGGTCTTGTTGTGCCTATAGACGGCGGATTTTCAGCTTTTTCGGGGGTTTAAGAGATATGATAACGAATCAACCGATACCGTCTACGATGCAGGCGGTAGTATTGGAGAAACCAAAGACTCTTGTATGCAAGGAAGTGCCTGTCTGGCCGATTGCTGATTATGGCGACCTTGACCTGGTGCTTCTTAAAGTAGCAGCCTGCGGGGTATGCGGCTCTGATTTCAGGTATTATGCAGGTGAGAACCCGTGGGCACAGCATACTCTTGGCAGGTTTGTTGAAAACCCTCCGAATATAGTGCTTGGGCATGAGTTTTCAGGTGAAGTAGTAGCTGTTCAAAGCGAGAAAAACAAGCATCTTCTGGGCAAGAGAGTTGCTCCCATCTGTTCCAAGGTCTGCGGGACATGCGTTGAATGCCGGACAGGGTTCAATCAGCTTTGTCCTAACACCGTTCACCTGGGACATGGCCAAGGTTGGGGTGTGCGCGATTATTATCCCGGAGCCTATGCCGAATACGTGCCTGCATGGGCAGCAGGAACTTTTGTCATTCCTGAAAACATCAGTTACGAAGAAGCCTCTATGATGGATATTCTGGCTGTTGCTGTCCATGTAGCCAGTCAGGGAGAAATCCAACCGGGCCGACCGGTGCTTATTATGGGGGCAGGGCCGGCAGGAAACGGCATAGCACAGGCAGTGAGATACCTTGGGGCAAGCCGGGTTGCGATTACGGACCGAGCAGATACACCGCTCAAAATAGCTCGTGAGGCTGGAATAGACCATGTAGTCGACGTGCGCGGGAAGTCTCAGGATGAACTGAGACAGGTGCTTGCTTCTATAGCCCCGGAAGGTTATGGCAGCGTGTTCGACAGCATCGGGACAAAAGACAGTCTGAGCCTTGGGCTGAAGCTGCTAGGCAAGCATGGAACGCTCGTCAATATGGCTGTCCACGATGATGAACTGCCGTTCAACTTTATGAATCTCGGAAGCGAAAGAAAGATTACTACATCGTGCAATTTTGAACTGAGTGATTATCCGCTGGCCTTGTCTTGGCTTGAATCAGGCCGTTTCCAGGTGAAAAACTGGCTGACAGAGGTTCAGTTGTGCGATATCCCGAGTATCTTTGCTGAGAGAGAGTCCGGGAGTGGGTCAGAAGCGTTTAAGCTCGTAATCAAGTTTTAAGGAAATCGAAAGGCAAGAAAGTATGTTGTTAAGGGGAATAGAGTTCGACCCGGCAAAGAATCCGGGAACGTTGAATACGCTGACATGGGATTTAGACGCAGCAGCAAAGCTGGTCAGCAAAGATAATAAGGATGCAAAAGCGATTCACGACACACTAACGGCAGGTTTGGCAACAGACAAGCCGGTTGAGGATATCAAAAAGCAGCTTCAGATGCTCGATGTGCAAACAGTAAAGCCCATAGCTCCATCGCTCGTGGTTAAGGATGGCAAGGCGTCTCTCCTTTTAGCACTTCAGGATGGTCAGCGCGTTTTTTGGACTGTCAGCGGGACGAAGGAAGACAATTGGGCTGTTTACATAAAGCCGGTCGACCTCGAATTTGCCGCTTCCTACATAAAATCCGAACTGTCTCAGTTTACACCAAAGGCTCTTGGCCCTGTTTCCAGACTTGGCATAGGCAACAGGCATACAACCTTTGTCTGGCCAGGGATATTTGCTGCAATCAGCGAAATAGGAGGCCCGGCTGAGGTAATTCAGAACTCGGCTTACCGGGAACTTGCTCCAATGGACTTTATCCTTGCTCCTCCGTCCAAAGAGTCGGCGTATCTGCCGGGGCATGGGAGCCTGAACATCGGTCATACAGGCACTTCCATAGAAGGATTGTGGCTGCACGGCGTAGTCAGCGCCATCGAACATGGTTTTACTGAGCCTTACGGCGCAGATTTAGACCACGTTCCAGTCAAGGGGCTTGATGAGCAGTCTATTCAACATGCAAAGAAACTGATAGAGTGCGGGCGGCATTATACCTTCTTCACTCTGGACACTTCTTACCTGTTCAACCTTGAAGGCAAGACCCATGAAGAGCGGTTTGGCAAGGCTATCGAGGCCGGAGTGCTGATGTATGAGTATATCAAGTCATTAAAAGGCGAAGAACCGTTCGATTTCGAGTTTTCCTTGGACGAAGCCCCTGCAATTACCGTGCCTGAAGAGCAGGAATATGTGCTGAAGGCGTTTGCAGACCGTGGCGTAAAAGTTGATTTCATTGCGCCGAATGTGGGCTTTGAGAAACGGGTAGATTATCGGCTGCCGGATGGTCTTCAGGCACTGGAGGAACGGGTGAAGGCGCTTTCAGAGATAGCAGGACGCTATGGAGCGCTGCTCGATTTCCATTCAGGCAGCGATAAGTCCTCCGAGACTTACCGGACTATTGCAAGAGCCTGTGGAGGCAATCTCAAGCTGAAAGTTTCCGGCAA
>JAKPFN010000069.1 GCA_029551395.1 Armatimonadota bacterium
TGGGCGGTCTGTAACGTGTTTGATTAAGCTCTCAGGCTTGCCCAGATACTTGAGAATCATATAGGTAATCTGAATATTAGTCCGCTCGTTTCCGCCGCCGATATTATACGCCTCGCCCAGAGTGCCTTTATGCAAAACGAGATCGATTCCCGAGCAGTGATCCATCACATACAGCCAGTCTCTGACCTGCTGACCGTCTCCATAAAGCGGCAAAGGCTTATCATCTATCGCATTGGTGATGAACAGTGGAATCAGTTTCTCAGGATGCTGGTAAGGTCCGTAAGTGTTCGAGCCACGAGTGATCATAACAGGCAGCTTGTAGGTAACATAGTAAGACCGGACCAACAGATCGCCGCCAGCCTTGCTAGCCGAGTAAGGGCTGTTCGGACGGAACGGGTCAGTCTCAGTAGACGAACCTTCTTCAACGTCACCGTAAACCTCATCCGTCGAAATGTGGACAAACCGCTCTATCCCATGTTTCCTTGCAGCCTCGAGCAGCACATGAGTTCCAAGCACATCTGTCGTGATGAAGGCATCAGGCTCCAGAATAGACCGGTCAACAAACGATTCCGCAGCAAAGTTTATGACTGCATCTGCATCCCTAATCAGTCCGTCCACATCTTCCCGGTTACGGATATCGCCTTTAACGAACTCCATCCTCGGTCCGGACAGATCAGCGAGGTTATCCAGATTTCCGGCATAAGTAAGAGAATCAATCACCGTCACATGATAATCCGGATATTTATTCAAAACGTATCTAACGTAGTTACTTCCAATAAACCCGGCCCCGCCGGTGACTAGTAGTTTTCTCATGAATGACTCCAAGTTGCTTGTATTCTTGTGTTCCTCGAGAGGGATTTGCAATCCCTCCCGTACAGGCAAGCTCTATTCGGGGGAAATTTGCAATTTCCCCCGAATAGGCAGGTGAGGGATCTATGATCCCGAATCATTGTATGAAGCACCAAAGACCGGGATTGCAAATCCCTCATCTGCCTTTCCGGGCTAGATTGCAAATTTAGCCCGAGAATAGGAATGCGTCATGCCGAACTTGGTTCGGCATCTCGATTTAGATCCTGAAACAAGTTCAGGATGACATCTTGCATTTCATGGTGACGTTTATTCTGTCATGCTGAACTTAGCTAATTCGTCATGCTGAACTTGTTTCAGCATCTCTTAACAAATATCAAATCCCCTGATAACCTAAGATATTCAGCTCAAGTGCTTAAATATCCCGGTGATCAAGATGATCAAACAAGATTATCCCATCCTGATTTCCCAATCAAACGGAATATCAGGGCTGTCGAATGGGACTCTGTATTCGTCCGGATGGTCCCTGTTGTAGGGCTTGGTTGGGAAATTGAGCAGAAGTGATGGCTCGGTCCCGATAGTCTTATAACCGTGATATACGCCTATAGGAATCTTAAGCAGAATGTTGTTATGCTCGCCCATATAGATTGCTTGAGACTCACCTTTGGTCGGAGAATCTTCCCTGGCATCGTAAAGCCCTACCTTAATCATCCCCTTGACGCACACCCAGAGGTCTGCCTGCTCTTTATGGTAATGCCATGCCCGGATGACGCCGGGATAGTTCAGCGCGACATACGTCTGCCCGAAATGCTCGAAGATAGTATCATCTTCTCTGAGCATCTCCATAAGGTATCCCCGTTCGTCAGCAAATGGCTTAAGCTGCTTGATTTCTACTCCGTGTATCATAAAATCCCTTCACCCCAGGCCAGAATACTAAAAATCTAAAATCAGATAACGCTAACGTCGCTGTTATCGCCCAGCATAAACCGATATGCCCTGGGCCGGCCGTTGTCTTTAGCTACCATCACATTTTTGCCTATCAGACTGTCCTCAATCCTTGCCCCAATGTCAGTTATGCAGCTATCTTCGAGTATTATGCTGTGCTCAACCTCGCTTGAGGTAATCTTCACCCGATTGTAAATCGATGTAAACGGCCCGATATACGAATTCTCGATTTTGCATCCTTCGCCGACTATCGCAGGCCCGCGGATTACACTGTTAACCACTTGTGTGCCTTTTTCCACGACAACCCGACCGTCTATCTGAGAGGACTCGTCTACTTCACCATCTATCCTGCGCTCAATAGTCTCAAGAACAAGCCGATTGGCTTCCAGCATGTCCTCGAGCTTGCCTGTATCTTTCCACCAACCGGAAACCAGGTGCCAGTGGACAGTATACTGCTTCTCTATCAGGTACTGGATGGCATCGGTAATTTCAAGCTCGCCTCTTGCAGACGGTTTGATAGCGTTCACAGCTTCGAAGACCGTGCTGTCGAACAGATACACTCCAACAAGCGCGAGGTCGGACTTGGGTTCCTTCGGTTTTTCCACCAGCCGAAGCACCTTGGTGCCATTAAGCTCCGCAACACCAAAATCCTGGGGATTGCGCACCCTGGCAAGCATAATATGCGCGTTTGGGGACTCTTCTTGAAACCGGCTGACGACTTCAGAGATGCCATCCCGTATCAGGTTGTCTCCGAGGAACATCACAAACCGGTCATCCTTGATGAACGGTTCAGCTATTTTGACTGCATGTGCAAGTCCAAGCGGCGCTTCCTGAGGTATATAGGTTACTTTAACGCCAAAACGCTCACCGTCACCAACAGCCGCTTTAATCTCTTCGGCCGTATGCCCTACGATTATCCCAATATCTGTTATCCCAGCGTCTCGGATTGCTTCAAGGGCATAAAAGAGTATCGGCTTATTTGCCACGGGTACTAACTGCTTTGCGCTTGTGTGGGTAATAGGCCGGAGGCGGGTAGCACGGCCTCCACTAAGGACAAGTGCCTTCATGTATAAACCACCGTCTTCCAGAAATTTGGGCCGGATCAATCACAGCCGGAAGGCTCTACGAAGATCAACGGATATGCCCGTTAACATCCTACCATTCAGTTGCGGCAGTTAAACCAGTTTAGGCTCCACTTCGTAATCAAGTGGCGCAAGCCCTTCCTGGAGCATTGCAGGTTGAGGCAATCCGTAGTTAGCCTGATGCTGCTCGTACTTCTCTTCTATGAACTGCTTCATCTTCCGGCGGAATACAGAGACATCAAAAGTCTCCGCGTGCTTGCGAATCTGATACGGATCAAACTCATCTGGCCGGAAAGCGTCGATAGCCTTCACAAGTGACTCAGCAGTCTGTTCTGCAAAGAAAAGACCGGTCACGCCATCAATTACCGTATCGAGTGCGCCGCCGCGCCCATAAGCTATTATCGGCTTTCCACACGCCATAGCTTCAACCGGGACTATTCCAAAATCTTCCAGTCCGGGGAAGATAAGCGCTCTGCACCGCTGCAGGCATGTCTGTACATCAGCATCGCTCAATCTGCCAAGGAACTCGACCGTAGGCCCGGCCATCTCTTTCAACCGCTTCTCATCCCGTCCTGCACCAATAATCTTGAGCGGGAACCGAAGCATGTTCGCTGCCTGAATCGCAACATCTACCCTTTTATACGCGAGCAGACGCGACATTATCACAAAAGATCCGTCATCTTCTTCCGTAACTCGGAACCTGTTGGTCTCGACAGGAGGACAAATAACTGTGGAGTTTCTTCGGTAATACTTCCTGATTCGCCGCTCTACTTCACGGCTGTTGGCTACATAATGGTCTACTCTGTTGACGGTAATCTCATCCCATCGTCTGACTCTGTGGACTATATAAGGCAAAATCAGACGCACTGGAGCACTTAGCCTCTCACGCTCGATGTAGGAAAAATACTGCCACGCAAAACGCATAGGGGTATGGCAGTAGCAGATGTGGCAGGTGTCCGGGCCGGTTATTGCACCTTTAGCAAAGGCTGATGAACTGGACAGGATGATATCGTACTCTGAAAAATCGAACAGCTCAAAGGCATATGGGTACGTTGCAAGATAATGGCGGGAGAACTTGCGGACAAATGGCAGCTTCTGCATAAATGAGGTCCGGATATCCGCCGTTTTAAACTTTTCAGAGACATTCTCCGGGATATAGACCGATGTAAAAATCGGGGCTGAAGGATACATATCATGGAATACTTCTACGACCTTCTCAGCCCCGCCCATCTGGTTCAGATAGTCGTGCACTATGGCAAGCTTCACTAACCGGTAACCTCCCGCTTCGGATGATGTCCCTTTTTCTGCGGTCCCGTTTCATACCCGCGAGGCATCGCCCGCTTGTCACACCGCTATTTACCCAAAGACGTTTTCGGACATGATAAACTGCCTTTTACTAGCAGTCAACCTTTTTAAGGAAGAAGTCACTGGATTTTAGTGTATTATCCACTTAAATGTGCTTCTGATGCTGCAAATGACGCATCTATATGCTAGTTGTCAACACTTCCAGTGTCCGTTTGGCTGTTTTTTGCCAGGTAAACTGACCAGCCTGCTCCAATCCCCGACTGGAAAGCGTCTGCGCAAGCTGATTGTCCGTCAGCACACTACAGATGGCATCAGCAAGCGCGCCAACGTCCGTCGGGTCAGTCATTAACCCAGCATTTCCCACTACCTCCGGTAAAGACGAGCAGTTTGACGTAATAACCGGTGTCCCGCAGGCCATAGCCTCAAGCGGCGGCAGGCCAAAACCCTCATAAAGCGAAGGATACACCAGCACATCTGCTCCTGTATACAGCCCCGGAAGGTCATCATCACCAGCATAACCAACCAACATGACACCTTCTGGTGCAGCCGTCACTTCCATCTTTGGAAACTGGAAGCTGTTTACCCCAACAACCACAAATGTATGCATGGTAGACAGTCTCTGCCGTACTAAATTGTAAGCAGAGATAGCTGTTTTTAGATTCTTCCGAGGGGCAATGGAGCCAACAAAGAGGATATAAGGCCTTGAGATGTTGAACTTCGATGTTGTTCTGGCGATTTCTTCATCGCTTGCAGGTTTGAACACAGAATCCTTTCCCTGATACACTACATGGACTTTCTGCGGGTCTACATGAAGAAGTTCGATTATTCGGCTTCTGGAAAACTCCGACACGGTTATTATTGATTCCGCTCGGCGCGCAGCTCTAGGCACTACCAAGTTGTAAAGTACTCGAAATCCCTGACTGAACCATTCAGGATGTTCTAAAAAAGCCAGGTCATGTATAACCATCACGTTGCGGCCAAACCGAAGCGGCGCAGTGTTGGCAGGATTGATGAGCACATCAACTTTGCTGGAACTCGCAAGTCCAGGCAGTATAATCTGTTCCCATAACTGACGGCATATTGCGGACTTATAACCGCACCAACCTGAAAATCTGATTTCAGCCTGATTAAAACCGGGAACTGATTCCTGACCGCACCCGAACAATACTAATTCATGGCCACTGTTATTCTCTATCAGGCTGCAGAGCAAATTGCGCGCATACCGCTCTACACCCGTTACATAGTCGGCGTGAAAAAACCTGCAGTTGAACCCGATTCTCATTTCTCGGACTCCACCTGATGTTTGACTCCAGGGCTCGATATCACAGCCGCCGACAGCCCGAATAAGAACCAGATGAACTCCATTTTAAATGTTGGGTAAGCCATAAACTCCACTGCAAGAGCAACAAATGTAATGACCAGACCTGCATGGAGCGTGTTGTGCCGTCCGAAAGCACGCATTTTCCCAACTGCCTTAAAAAATAGCCCGCCTAACATGACCATAAAACTGATAAAGCCGAGTAATCCCGTCTCAGACAAAAGCTCTGCATATACATTGTTTGGAATCAATACTCTGGCTGTGCTGAACTCAGGAGCATAATCACGGGCGAAGTTATCATACATCCCTGGGCCGACTCCAATAATCGGATAATCCAGGAACATGCCAATGGCAGCCTTAACAAAACCGGTTCTTTCATTAGCAGACTCATGAGTAGGCTTATCGACTGTTGCTACTATCAATTTGTCCATCAGGTTGGACCTGGCTGCGATATAGACCACTGGAATCGTAACAAGGACTGCCACAACAACCAGAATCGGAATCAGCCGCCGCCTGGGTCGTCCTTTAAGAACAAAGCAGGCAGCCAGAATAGCCATAGTCATCCCAATGAATCCGACTGTAGATGTTGTTAGAATAAGGCATAATCCCTGCAATCCAAGAGACAACCACACTGCAACTCTAAATCTGCCGGACGCAAGACCATCTCCAACTAAGAGCATTGCTGTGGTGACTATCGAGAAACACAGGAATCCGGCCAGATAAGACGGCTCCTGCATCATTCCAATTGCCCTGGTTGCGCCGCCGATGACTCCATAAGCGCCTGTGTGCGGAATCAGCGGCCTGTAGAATCCCCACATTGTGCCAAGGACCTGATAAATGCCGTATATCCCCACAAAACCAGCCGATACCGCAACAACCTTCAGCCCTCTGGTCATCACTTCCTCAGTCCTGACAACCATAGATACGAAAATCATGATACACAGGCTGAGAAACAACCTTCCAGCCTGTTCGATTATGCGGAAAAGTGAGTCTGCCGTATAAGCCGCAGCATCCATCTGGCTGCTTAATAATGCAATGATACTGATTATTATGTAGGCAACAAAGAAAACAACCGCAGGGGTATATACCTTCAACTGCCACTCGCGAAGCGGCACTCCACCTTTCAACCGTCCGATTAGCATAAAAGCAAGTCCGGCAAGTGCCAGAAAATATGGCACAGATATCTCAACCGGCCCTAATTCAGTCTTGAGCGCTTCGCTGTAAGAAACAAAAAAGCAGAGAAGGAAGAATAACAGGTGCGTTATCTTCATACTTGTCCACGCTTTCCGGCAGAAAGACAACTGGAGTATACTGCCAAAAATCTTGGAGCAACTGCTTTCCAATCGTATTTAGCAGATGCCTCCTGTGCTGTTTTTCTGAGCGACAGATATACCTCGCGGTCCTCATACAGCCTGATGATACGCCTGCTTATATCATCCACATCTTCGTATAGATAACCTGTAATGCCGTCTTCAATCAAGTCTGACATCCCGCCTCCGCACCGGCCGATAACAGGTGTTCCACACGCAAAACTCTCCAGAATCGTCATCCCAAAAATCTCATATTCAGACGGCATTGCTGTAATGAATGCCTTATCATAAACCTGAGCCAAAACTGAGTTAGGCACGCGCTCAGTCTGCAGCGTGACATTTTCGGCCAAGCCAAATGATTTCGCTAAAGACCTCAGGTTCTGAGCTTCCACACCGCTTCCTATAATCAGCAGATTGAACTCCGGATGCATATCGCAGACCTGTCTGAGCGCCTGCACGAGATGCGCCTGGTTTTTACGCGGCACCATCTGCCCTACATTCATTATAAACGGCTGTGAAGGAATCCATGAAAGATTGACAGGCTCCTTATGCCGGCATAGAAACGCCTCAGTATCCAGACCTACGGGAATGGCGTGGACTTTCTCAGGGCGCACTCCAAGATGTTCTAAAAACGATTTAGCGCTGGTCGTTTTTGCTATCAAAGCAGACGCAGACCGGCAGAGATACCTTCCGGCAGTGTTCAGGTAAACCTTCTGAGCAAGGACTCCTTTACCAAAGAACGCATAAGCCCCATGCCAGATAACTGATGGTATTCCCCGCTTGCGGCACCATCGGACAGTCTTCAGCGTAGTTAGCTCTACCAGTTCCGCAACCTGGACTACATCCGGCTTGGACTGCTCCAACGCTTCTTCCAGACCATTTACGAATGTCTGATGGTAAACCTCCGACCTTACCGGAAGATACACAATCTTATAGCCGTCCTGATGCTTCTCTCGCAGCCTGCCGTTATTGTTCTGATCAGGATTTCGGTCAGCAGTGAGAATCGTGACCTCGCAGCCAAGCTCAGACAGCCTCCTTGCAAGTCCAAATGCCTGAACATGGTAATAATCCGTCCCGGTGCTGCCGCATAAATGAATCTGGACTATCGTGACCTTCATCAGCGCTGACCACCCTTTTTTCTGGCTGCTATAGCCGTGCTGCCACAGTAGTTGGGAGCGCAGGTTGCTATTAGTCTGCTAGCAGTCCCTCGGCCGAATCCGCAAGAGATGATTTCACATCCAGCACTCTGCAGGTATTTGCTAATTTCAACCGGATTTGCGAGAAACACGCAGTCATGGTCTCCTCCGACTTTTCCAAGGTTGGGAGTAACATACTCAAACGTCACTGTATCGCTTGCAAGGCGTTTTCTGATTGCTTTTATCCTTGATGCAGCCTTTTGGAGCGCATCGAAACTGGCTGTCCCAAATATATGATGAGGCTCAACCCGCTTCAAAGCCAGATTAATGCACTGCTTGACGCAATGGAACGGTGAAAGCATGTTTGAGCCAAGCAGTATGATTTTTCCTTCAGGTTTCAAGACTCTAAGCGATTCATCCAGAACCTTATCGGCAGCAGGAACGTGCTCTATGAACTCAAAACCTGCCACAGCATCGAAAGTCGAGTCGGGAAATGGAAGACGTGAAGCATCTGCTACCAAATATCTGCCGGAAGATGTGCCGCGCAGGAATAACCAGGATAAATCAAGCCCAATGACATCATATCCATGCTCGGAAAGCACTTTGCTTGATACACCTCTGCCGCATCCTAGGTCTAAAATAACAGCAGGAGGTTCAACGAACCTGCGGACATAGTTGACATAGTGAGAAAAATACTCTTCTCCGTGCCGCGACAGCATTTTGGCATAATCAGACGAGCTGTTATAGTAATCGGTCATCTCGCTGCGGAGGTCTTGCATATCTCTACTTCCTGACCTTTCTTCCTTCAGCCATTATGCTTCGGTATATATCTTCAACAGCTTTCGTCTCTATAGCCTGGTCATATTTCTCATCGAAGACCTGCCGAGCTTTTGCTGCAAGACGTGAAGCATAAGCTTTATCAGTTAATACTCGATAAATCGCCTCTGCCAGTTCATCCGTATGTTCAGGATTGACCAACAAGCCGCTTGTTCCGTGTTCTATTATCTCCGCAGGCCCGCCAAATGGCGATGCAATGACTGGAAGCTCTACGGACATTCCCTCAGCCAGCACGCGGCCAAATGGTTCCGGTTCTTTTGAAGTATGTACAAGCACATCAAAGACGCACATGCAGCGTAGAATGTCCCTGCGGAATGGCGGAAAGATGACCTTATCTCCTATCCCAAGCTCTTTTGCAAGCTCTTCTACTTCGGTCTTATATTCCAGCGAATCGACATTGCCCATTAGAATAAACCGAGCCTCAGGCAGTTTGCTGCTGACTTTGGCTGCAGCTTTGACAAACTCCAACTGGCCTTTCCACGGCAACATACGTCCCACTGAACCGGCAACAGGAGCATCATCAGGTATGCGGAATTCCTCTCTAACCTGACTGCGGGCAGCACTCCGCTTAAACTGCGGCGCACAAATCCCATTTGGGACTATGTGCAGATGGGGATAGTTATGGCCGCCGTCATAATTGTGATGAATTGCCTCAGAAATACTTATAACAGCATCGGCCCATCTGACCAGCCGTGCAAATACCCTCTTGGGAAACTCAAAATCTCTCAAAGTCCAAACAGCTTTTGCTCTTGTCAGCTTGGCTGTAGTGGCTCCGTAAATATGCGTCCGAACGCTGTTGCTGTGGATGATATCCGGCTTGAACTTTCTGCATACATTCACCAGATTTGTTGTGGTTCCTATATAACGGAGCGGCAGCGAGACAAAATTACCTCTCAACCTTGGGAACTTGACAACAAATACTTTAGCCCCGGTTTTTTCTGCGGATTCGAGAAACTCTTCACAACGATTGCTGCAGGCTACAGCTACGTCGAACAAGTCCCTATCGACAGTTTCCAGAAGTTCCAGAAGGGATATTTGAGCACCGCCAAGAATTGGCGTGTGATCCACAAATAGAACCCTGGTTTTCTTGTTGACAGGGCTTGAAGGCCGAGGTTGGATGGTAGGAAGATTCATAAACTCGCACCTGGCATAGTATACCAGTAGGCAGACATGAAGTCAAAATTGTGGTTTCCTGTTAGACTTACTCACCGTTATATAGAATTACTTATCAATTTTAAACCTAATCCGCCATTGCCACCAATAATCGGAGGAACATAAGCCTGGAGAATTTAACTATAATATATCTGTCTTGCAACAGATAGACCAGGCATCAACTTATGAAAATCGGATTTATTCTCTGCGAGCATCCACTGGATGTCCGTATTAAAAAAGAAGCCCGCAGTCTTGCCGCGGCTGGTCATGAGGTCGTGGCAATCGTGCAGGAGCGTGATACCAACCAGACTGTTTATTCATCAGACGCGCTGACCGTTCATACTCATAAACCTAAAGCAACTACGGAACTGGCAAGAGGGTTGTTCTTCTTTACCAGAGTATGCTTTCTCCGCACTCCGCTTGAGAGCACAATCGAAAAATTCGCCAGAAGCAATCAAATAGATGCAATCCATGTTCATGACCTGCCCAACTCAGGCACAGCAATCCGCGTTGGCAGGAAACTGGGCATACCTGTAGTATCTGACTTGCATGAAAACTATCCTGCTGCCGTTCGCGCATGGGTAGGCAGACCCAGCCTTCTGCAGATGCTTACTACCAATCAGGCGCTTTGGACCAGCTTCCAGAAGCGATGCGTTCATCGTGCTGATAAAGTCATCGTGGTAATAGAAGAGATGCGAGACCTGCTGCTTACCTACGGTGTCCCCAAAGAAAAGGTCTTTGTTGTGCCGAACTATGTGGACCTGGATTATCTGAATAAAATCAGCACAGGCAGAGAACCGCTGAGTGATTACGCTGGCAAGTTCGTTGTAAGCTACATCGGCCATATTGGGCCTCATAGAGGAGTGGATGTTGCCATCAAAGCAATGGCTCATGTTGCTGAAAAGGCGTCTGATGTAGTTCTCGTGATTGTAGGCGGCGAGAACGATTACACCAAACATCTTCATCAGCTTATCGATGACCTTAAGCTTCAGCACTGCGTTCAGATGGTTGGCTGGCAGCCGTTCGAACGTGTGCCGGACTTTGTTGCAGCAAGTAATGCTGGGCTTGTGCCTCATCAGCGCAACCCTCACTGCGATAACACCATCCCAAACAAACTCTTTGACTACATGGGTTTTAGCAAGCCCGTTATAGTCAGTGATGCTCCTCCTTTAGTCCGAATAACCAACGATGCCCAGGCTGGATTAGTCTTCAAAGCAGATAATCCTTTTGAGTTGGCTGAGTGTATTTTGCGGCTGTATGAAAATGCGGAACTGGCGAAACAATTTGGATTAAACGGAGCTGCTGCTGTGAAATCCTATTATAACTGGGGAACATCAGCGGCGGAGCTTGTGAAGGTTTACGAGACTTTGTCTCACTGAAGCACTCCATTTCAGGGCAAAGCATACGGCTTCATTCTTACCGTCTCACTGACTTCGTCTCAATACAGCCTTTTCACTGCTGCCTGCAACTCAATTGCTCATCTAAGATTACGCCGGAGAAACAACCTGCCGAATGAGCACGGGAAGAGGCTGGTAAAAAAATTCCAAAATATTTTCCCTGTTGCTGTTTAGCAAGCGGCTGTAATTAGACTATAATGATTATTGGCGGACAGGAAGGAATTGTCCGTCAATCTAACTAATACATATAAAACATACTCCGAGCCGGAAAGGAGGCAGTCGGGTGCTCACAAATCGTAAGAACAGGATAATAAGTAACACTGTGCTTAATGGCACACACTGCTCGCCTCGTTCCGGTGCATCACGGACTTGATGGTCCGATAACCAGATAACTCCAACCTTCGCCAAATTATATAGGAGTTCAGCATCTAAAAGATGCTTCCGGGCTGCGGGCAGTTGTGCCTGCAGCCCGATTTGCGTTTAACAGGAGATGCTTAACAATGAATGTCTGTATAAAACGCGCGAGGGATGGAGATCCCACTGCGCGGCAAAATCTAATAGACGCACTGCGTCCAAGAGTTACAAAAATGGCCTTTCACTACGCCCGGCGTACTGGAGAAGATGCCGATGACCTTCTTCAGGAGGCATGGGTAGGCTTGCTCGAAGCGCTGCCGGCGGTCGATATGAGGATTGGCAGCCCTGAGCAGTACCTTGTCCAGCATGCCCGATGGAGACTACTAGACGCCATCAAGCGCGCACGGGTGAGAAAATGCTTGTCTTTGGACGAGATAACCAATCCTGACAGCACATGTGAAACAAGCCATGAAGCTGTAGAGTCTGCTGCAACTGCGTCAGAGTTCACCAGAAACCTCAAACCTGTTCAACGAGAGGTACTGGCATGTCTTCT
>JAKPFN010000078.1 GCA_029551395.1 Armatimonadota bacterium
GGCCTCCAGGCTTTTGGGTGATGAAATCGGCTGCAACCTGAACTTCAGACACTGCATTGGGAACAGTAAATGCAAAACCGGCGAGTTCCATAGCGGGAAGGTCGTTTAAGTCGTCTCCGATGTAAGCGATCTCTTCCATTGCAAGGTTTTTCCGAGCGGCTATACTGCGGAGCGCAGCGGACTTCAGCCTCTGCCCCTGGTGTAACTCAACAACACGCAGTGAGCGAGCACGCTGGGCAACCGAATCAGACACATTTCCGGTAATCCAGGCAATCTCAAGTCCAACAGACAGAGCCAACCGGATTCCAAGGCCATCGAGCACGTTGAAAACCTTTATTTCCCCGGCTGGCCCGAAAATCATGGAGCCATCGGTCAGCACTCCATCCACATCCATCGCGAGCAGTTTTATCTGCTTCAACTTATCCATACTTTTGAGCTTAAATCCTAACTCTAGAAGATTCCAGCCTGCACAAGGTCTTTCATCATCAGCAAGCCTACCGGTCGGCCATCTTCATCCAAAACAGGAATTTCTCCAATCTGTTTGCCTGCAATATCCATCTGCTTGAGGCCTTCCGCAGCCAGCCTGTTCGGGCTGATTGTTCTTGGTTGGCGGGTCATGATATCTGATGCTTTTAGCTGCAGTGCGGACTCATCTTTAAGCAGCGCGCGGCGGATATCTCCATCTGTTATGAACCCGGACAGCATCCCGTCTGTATCCACAACACAAGCTGATCCTGCATGGGCTTTGGTGATGCTGAACAGCACATCGCGCACCAGGGCGTCCTCTGAAACTACAGCAATCGCGTCTCCTGTCCGCATTACATCGGATACCCGCAGCAGAAGCCTTCTGCCAAGCGAACCAGCCGGATGTATTTTTGCGAAATCCTCTTTGGTGAACCTGCGGACCTGCATAACAGCAAGCGCAAGGGCATCCCCAAGCGCCAGCATAGCCGTTGTACTGGCTGTAGGGGCTAGATTGAACGGACATGCTTCACGTTCGACGTTGACATCCAGCACTGATTGAGAATACCTTGCCAGTGTGGACTCCAGATTGCCTACAATCGAGATTATATCGACACCAATCCGCGCAATTACCGGAAGGATGCTCACCAGTTCGTCAGACTCTCCGCTGTAGGAAAGCGCCAGAAGCACATCATCCTGAGTCAGCACTCCAAGGTCGCCATGAACACCCTCAGCCGGATGCAGGAAAACCGATGGAGTGCCAGTGCTAGAAAAAGTACCGGCAAGTTTCCGGCCGATTGCGCCTGATTTGCCCATCCCTGTGATAACCAATCGGCCCTTGCAGCCGACTATCAACTCTACAGCACGCACGAAATCGTCACCCAGCCGGGAGCTGAGCGCAGCTACTGCTGAGGATTCGATTTCCAGGACTTCTTTTGCTCTTATGAGCACGCTTGTTTTGTCTATCTGTTGCAATTCTTTATTCATCCCGTTGCATTATAACAGAGGTTGAGGGTAACGGGCTAGGGTGCAAGATAGGGAGCAAGATATCTTTAAGATCATCTATTTGGACTGAAGCCCGAACGCGTAATAATCGTTGACTTTGAGGCTGTGGTATGGTAATATTAACCTTGCGTGCCGATAAGGCCGACAACTGCGGCGGAGTACCTCAGCTGGTTAGAGGACCCGGCTCATACCCGGGGCGTCGTCGGTTCGAGTCCGACCTCCGCTACCAAAACAAGGCATCCACCATCTTATTAGGCGGATGCCTTTATTTGTATTCGGTCTGCTGTTTTGGTATCTCTATATTACAGGAACGCCAGATTGAAAGTAACTAATTGAGCTTGTACAATCTAATTATCGAAACATAAAAAACCCTAAGCCGGCATCATAATCGGCATCACTGATATCAATCTTTCTATGCTTCGGGAACGCTAGATTTGCACCAGTTAATCGGTCTTACGCAATCCAGTTCCCGAAGCCAAACGGTAGAACATATGGTTTTATCCTTCGACTCTCTCCAGAACCTTGTACGTTATGGCTAAACAAAAGCCCGCAGACACTACCTCACACTGCTATTCTACTAGCAGCCCGTGGTACTGCTGCGGGCTTAACCTTGTTATATCACGATTTTTAGACTATGCCAACGCCTGGTTGGCAAAATTTTTTAAAGCAGATCAATTGCTTGTCGCATACAGATGCCTTTGGATTACGTGGTCCTGATACGGCGGGTCGAGTTCGCAGAAGTAGCCGCTCCAACCCCACACGCGCACGATCAGATTTTTGTACTTCTCCGGGTTGGCTTTCGCATCCAGAAGTGTCTGTGCATTCAGGCTGTTCAACTGCAACTGCTGGCAACCAAGCTGGGCAAATGTCCGAACAAGCATCGCAACCTTTTGGATCGATTCCTCGTCTCTGAATACCGTGTCCGAAAGCTCCATCGTGATAGGTCCGCCGTTGCATATTCGCTGGTAATCTATCTTCGAATAAGACTGGAAAACGCTTATCGGGCCCCGAATCCTTGTTCCAGGCGCAGGAGCAAGGTTTGCGCTGAAGTATTCGCCAGATTTTCTTCCTTCCGCAGTAGCTCCTATCCTCGATGCCAGAGTGACATAGAACATAGCCGATCCGGAACCTGGTCTGACAATGCCGCCTCTCCCATTCTCTCCAAAAGCCTCGCAAGCATCAGCGAAGTAATCGAACAGCTTCACGAGTATCTCATCGGCAGCATCGTCGTTGTTGCCCACCTTCGGAGCTTCTTCAGCAAGCTTCTTTCGAAGTTCTTCATAACCTTCGTAGTTCGCTTCCAACGCCTTCAGAAGCTCTGCCGGTTCGATTGTCTTTTCTTCAAACACAAACTTCTTTACAGCCGCAAGCGCATCTGCAGCACTCGCAGAACACGCTCCATGGACGCCGAAATTGTTGTATTTCAGACCTTTTGAAAGATCGCGGCCGTTCTCAATACAGCCATCCATCAAAACTGAGTAAAACGGTCCCGGCGGCAGCTTCAGAGCATAGGACGGTCTGAGGTTATTCTCAATCTGCTGATTAATATGCTCAGCGGTCCGTTTCATTATGCCGTTGAAGTCATCACCAGCAGCTAATCCTTCCCTGATTGCGGCATCGGCAGCATGCGGGAACGAACAAACGGCTATATTGACGATCTCCATCCCCTTGCCAGGTATCACGAACTCCCAGCAGGCAGCAACCGAGTAGTCTCGGGCATCTTCAAGCTCATAACCGTGGGCAACCAGTGCAGGTATCACCACATCATCATTGGCATACTGCGGGAAACCGAGGCCTTTCCGGGTTAACTCAGTAGCCAGACAAAGCAGGTCAAGGTCAGTCTTCGATGAGATCCTCAGGTTGATCTTGGGGTCTATCATCGAGATATCTCGCGCAGCTCTGAGCGCCATCCAGGTAAGCTCGTTGACAGCATCCGTGCCGTCCCGCTTGACTCCACCGAGCACGATCGTCTGCCCGTTGTCTCCTTGTAGCGCCCCTGGGTAGATGTCGGCGTCCTTGTTCAGCGAGATGAAGAACTCAGCCAGCAGTTCCTCTGCAGACTGCTCGTCGAGCCTGCCGGACTCGATATCCGCCTGCAAATACGGCAGAAGGTATTGGTCAAGCCTGCCCAGCCCTACATGGTAATGGCTTGACAGCCACAGCGCTGCGTGGCAGAACCTGAGAGACTGCAGTGCCTCGTGGAATGTGCGCGGCGGATTGGCAGGAACATGCTCCAGAATGTCTGCAAGGTCTTCTCTGCCTACTTCGAGCGCCTTTGCAGCGTAGCGCTTTGCCAGGTCCAGCACTGCATCGATGGTCTCGATTGCGCAATCGAGGAATTCGACTGATTCAGGGTCGTCCTTGAACCTTTCTTTAGCCTCGATTGCTGCCTGTTTTCTGCCAAGCAGCCCCTGAGAGAGCACCATTCCCCAGTCTGCGCAGATGTTGTTGATCATATCCCAGGCGTGGACCGTCCGGCCGCTTTTTATCTCTTCCCACTCATCAGGAGTGAATACAGCCGACAACTTCGGCAGTGTGCGGGTGAAGACTATCCGCTCATCAGGCTCTATGACCGGTATTTCAGCCTCGCACATCCTACAGGCCAGCCTTGCTATGCGCTGCATCCAGGATAATCCTTCGGCAGCACATTCTTCTGATATATCGGGAGGAGCAGCCTGACGGAAGCGTTTATGCTCCCTGTCACGGACTCTTCTTCTCATCTCTTCTAATCGTTCGTTCATACTACCTTTACCTCTATCCCCTGGATTTTGAACGGCTCAGGGTCCGCATTTAGCTCGCTATTTTCAATATAGTTAGGCTCAAACTCCATGCCGCAGGCACTGTATTTGCCTCCCGCAGCCTTGTTGTATGGGAGAAGGTCTACTCTGATTAACCCCGGTAGTCCGTGGACTGTCTTGGCGATATCCTCCAGGTTCTGTTTTGTATCGGTCACTCCCGGAACCAGCGGAACCCTCACTACAAAGGGTGTACCCATCTCAGACAACACTCGCAGGTTGCGCAGGATTGGATCATTATACTGACCGGTATAATGCCTGTGAGCTTCCCGGTCGATTAATTTAATATCAAAGAACACCAGGTTACACCGGCCGGCAAGCAGGCGGAAATTCTCTTTAGAGCTGAACCCCGAAGTATCCAGCAGCACGTGTATATCATCCAGTTGGTCAATAACCTCGGCAACAAATTCAGCCTGAAGAAGCGGTTCTCCGCCTGAGAACGTGACTCCACCTTCATTTGCCCTTAAAATCTCTGCCTGACGGTTCAACAAGCCAGCAAGCTCATCAGATGTATATTCTTTACCCACTAACCGTTCTCCGGCTAATCCCTTCATAATCTGAGGTTTCGGAGAAATACCCTCCGGGTTGTGACACCAAGAGCACCTGAGCGGACATCCTTTCATGAACACTGTAGTCCTGATGCCCGGCCCGTCATGAACCGTAAATTCTCTTATGTCGAAAACTATCCCTGTATTCATAATTCGTTATATAAGTAGCTAACAGCCTACTGAGTTCATTATATCAGAGAACTATAAAAATTGGGCATTACTGTCAAAACTGGGCAAGAAATAAATAGGAGAAAACAGGGCATGAGTTGGCAAAAGAGACTTCGGATTCAATCAACTGGCGTCTTTTTGCTTGACCATAACCTGCTTAGTTGGTAAAATATTATTGTATTGTGACAAAATTTGGAGGAAGAAGTGCAAACAGGAATACAGTGGTTCGACAGGCTCCGGGATAGGCTGTTTGACTTTCAAAAATCCGAGCAGACTTCGTTGCCCGGACTCGATGATGTCAATCTGAAAGCCATTGCCGAAGATCTGGAAGAGGCTGAACTACTTATCATAAAGCGTGAGGAAGCTGAAAGGCTGATTGCTGATGGAGAAGCTCCGCAGGACCTGAAAACAGCGTTTCATTTGCCGTTTGGCAGCATGTTTGTCCAGTTTGATGAGCCTGTTCAGATGCCCGGTGAGCGAGGCGGTCTACGCGGTATGCTTGTTACACAGCCGGATGACGCTTACCGCGTGCGTGTGTGGTTCGAAGAGCGCCGTGCAGCACTTAGACCCAGGTACGATTTCGAACTCAGCGGCAGTCAACTCCTCGAAGAGCCGCACAAGCGAATAGCCGACCTTCTTTACTGGATTGCAGGATATATAACATCACCAAACGTGCTTGCAATCAGGCACAACCGGCATCATAGTGTTGTAAAGAGGCATATTATCGCAGGAAAACCTACCTTCAGCGGATTTTACACCTTTGAAGCAGTACCTGAGGCAAAACGAAGAGCTTATAGACGCAAACCAGGCGAGACAAAGCCCAGGTTGTCGAATGTTCACGGGCATTTCCGGCGGGCACACTGGCACAGGCTGCCTGCAAGCCCCAGGAAGGTATGGTATCCGACTACATGGGTCAGACCTTACAAGCGGCGGATATCGGAAACTGAAGCGGACATCAAAACTGCGGCTTAATAAAGTGCGGGCAGGTTACAAAAGTAAGCCACCCGCAGAAAAACCAAGTGTTGGATTGATAGGGTGTTGATTTTGGTTAATATCCTGTCGGCACCCCAGCCAGCACCCGTCTGACAACAGTAACAACGCGGCGCTGAATGTAGGGCTTGGCACACAAATCGACAGCTCCTGCGCTCATAGCCTCAAGTGCCGAAGATTTCTCACCAGAACCGGCGCAGATTATCATCAACGCATCCGGGTCCTTACGGCGGATTTCCCGGATGGTGCAAACTCCATCAAGGTTCGGCATCCTTGCATCTACCATTACCAGGTCAGGACGAGTGCGCTCAAACATTTCGATAGCATCTCTTCCGTTGGATGCCTCACCGACTATGGAAAAACCACTGGAAAGAAGTATGTCTTTAAGCTCCATTCGATGCCGCATGCTGTCGTCTACAATCATTATCCTTTTGCCCATAAGATCCCCCAGGGTGTGTCTACTTACAATTCATAACAGAATTATCGGCATTTAAGCGGTTGAGACTCAGGTTGAAGACCTTAAGGTTATGTAGGCAATCTCCGGAGGGCACAGGAAGCGCATAGGCAGGTTGCTTATTCCTATGCCCCGGCTGGTGTAGACTCGCATCTCTCCAGCATCACGCTTCAGTATCCGGTTGAGCTTTTCGCCTTCATAAAGCCCCATGACGAGCTTTTTGTATTTGTGTATGTGAGGATAGACTGCACCGATTATCGGAAAACGTATTTGTCCTCCGTGAGTATGGCCTGCGAGCAGCAAATCGACACCAGCATCGGCTGCATCTCCAGCAGCGCTCGGGGCATGGGCCAGGAGTATCTTAAAAGCGTCCTTTGGGGCGCCTTCGAATGCTTTGGGGACATCGTCATGTCTGGTGAACGGGTCATCCACTCCCGCAAGGACAATTTTATCATCTCCGCGTTTGATGATTACGTGCTCGTTTACCAGAACACGAAGATTTTTCCAGTTCAGGTCTTTCTGGCGTTCCCTGCCATATTTGCCCTTGTTTTCGGTGTTGCCGTAGATAAGATATGTCTCATGGTCCGGGCGGACTCGGTTAAGGAACTCTTTCAGCAATCGCGCGCCGCGGGAGTTCACGGCGTTGTCTCCGGTAAAAACAAGCAGGTCAGTATCCAGCGACCGGACTATCTTTTCCATCTGCCGTTCGTTTTTCCACCAGTGAGAAATGTGCAGGTCTGATATCTGGAGGATCGTAAAGCCGTCAAAACTGCGCGGAAGCCGGCTGTAGGATAGCTCAAGCCGTGTCAACCCGAGTGCCGTACGTTCAACAAAGATGGAATAGCCTGCCAGGATACCTGCGGCCGCTCCAAGGATGTACCCGACCATTACTCTTGTCCTCGTTTGGGAATAGAGTAATGGTGAAGCCGGATTCGGACTACATCTGCTATCACTCTGAGTCCGTCTCGAAGAGGGTGTACTCGTGAACCGCCATGGTGGGTCCAACGAACAGGAAGCTCAGCGATTTTGTATCCAAGCCGTCTTGCCAGATACAACGTTTCTACGTCAAAACTCCACCTGTCGATGAAACACAGAGGGAATATGGTTCTTGCTGCTTCCCTGGTAAAAAGTTTGAAGCCGCACTGTGTATCTTTAATCCCAGGAACCGCAAAAAGCCTGATAAACAGGTTCAAACCCTTCCCGCCAATCTCCCTGTAGAAAGGCTGATGGACTACCCGCACTGCTCCGGTTATGGACCGAGAAGCGATAGCAACCTCAAAACCATTATCAAGTGCCGCTAAGAAGGCTGGAAGTTCCTGAATGGGTGTAGAATTGTCTGCATCGGTAAACAGGATATGTCTGCCCTTTGCTGCAAGCATTCCTGTGCGAACAGCGCTGCCTTTGCCTCGGTTTGGGATATAACTGCAGATTCGGAGAGTGTATAGCTCTTTCGATAACTTATGTGCTACGGAAAGTGTCGCGTCGGTGCTTCCGTCATCCACGATTATGATTTCATGCGACAGATTCTGCCCTGTCAGATAGGCCGATATCTCCTTCACTGTAGCATTCAGTGAATGTTCTTCGTTGTATGCCGGAATTACGACGCTTAGTTCTATCTCTTCCATAGTCAAGATATTATACGCGACTAATACCCTTCCCGTCACGGGGTGTTTTGGCTTTGACGATTGCAAAGTAATTGTTGGAAGAGGGAATGAATGAATTGAAAAACAACCGCCAGGGATAGAAATGTCCCCGGCGGCTGTAATGTTTTTTTACAAGGTCTCTATGATTGTCAGCTCATTTTTAACGTTGGTTACACCCAGGACGCGGGAAGCGATGCGGCCTGCTGCTTCCCAGGCTTCTGATGTTCTGACTACACCTCGGAGTGTTACTTCTCCCTGTTGAACATACACATCTATCTCCTCAGTATCCACATCATCGCTTTCTTCCAGAAGTTCTTCGATTTCCTCTGCAAGCTGCTCATCCGTTCGGAAGACACTTACAGCAGATGGGCCGATTTCTTCTGACCCATAACGACCTTCTGGTGGAAGTCGTTCCTCTTCCGGCGGCATACTCTGGTTCCAGAATGTTCGTATGTCTTCAGGAAGCTGATGAGCCAGCCCAACCTGCGCTCCCGGCGTGATTTGTTCTTTGAGTGTTATGAAAACTGCGCGTGTAACTACCTCAGCTTCGTTGATATCGGCCAAGTGTGCTGTGTTTTGCACTCTGGCCAGGAATTCATTCAGGTTCATGCGCTCTACTCCGGTAAGCGAGCGTGCAACATGCTCCACTATTCCACTTTCCCAAAGCTCTCGAAGTTCTTTTGGGAGTTGAGAGGCTATGTTATCTCCACCTTCATGTGAGATTCGGGCACGAAGCGCCCCAAAAACAGCATCTACTGCCTGTTTTGCCTTTTCATTGTCAGCCAGGCCGGATCTAACTCTTACTTTCTTCAGAAATTCCTCTGTCTGCATATCTATCCCTCCAGAAGTTCCCCGGCTTTATTATTTCCGTTCCTTCAACACTTCGTAACCTCAGAAGGTGGTCATCACTTGTAATAAGATAATCTGCTCCGATAGTGACAGCACACTCCAGGAACTTCTGGTCATCCGGGTCTTCCGTAAGGGCTTCCAGTCTGGTAACATTTTCAACCAGTTCTGCACGGCCAATGAAGTTAGTCACTTTTGCTGTGAACTCTTCTTTTGCACGTATGTTTCGCATAATCAGCCACAGTTCTTTTTCAATCTGTCGAGTGTAATAAGCCTGCAGGTTTCCCTTCAGACAAGCATCGATGATTTTTGACGACGCACTGCGCCTGTTCCAATATGCAGCCACGAACAGGTTTGTATCTAAAACTACCTTTATCATTTTCACTCCAGGTAACAAATTAGCCGACTCTGAGCCTCAACATTCACACCTGACCAGCTTGTTTGCTTGAGACAGGTGGTGCGCTATGTTATCATTTTTTCATAACCGGGAGGTAATTCAACTGAAGATAATTCGCACTATATTTCAAGATTTTCCGTCACGCCTCGATGCTGATGATAAGTCTCCAAAGTTTATTTTAGTCCTTGATATGGAGGACCAGCTAGAGTTATCGACGAAAGATATACCCAATCTGGCACAGAAGCTGGAAATTGCGCTGCCAGGGATATTTCCTGACGAGTCCAGTCCGTTAAGCCACTCCTGCGGCGGCAAAGGCACTGATGTAGAAAAACACACTTTCCGAGAGGAAATAGAAAACGGAACAAATATCCCTCATCTTATGGAGCATGTGATGCTGCATCTTCTCAGTCGACGGTGTAATCATTGCTCGGCTTACTGCGGACAGCGGTCAGTCGATTTAGATAATGGGATAGAGACACACTACTATCTGGTGATGGACTATCCATCCAAGCTCGAAGCCATAGTTGCCGCTGACCTGGCGTTTCAAATAGTCTCAGCATGGATTGAAGACCGGACGGTGACTATTGATCCGGCTGTTGTTTTGGATGGTATCCGCCAGATGATCGAGCCGATGGTTAGCAAAGCTGCTTGAGAATGTTGGGCCAGGATTTTTTCCCGGCCCAATAGTCCTTTTCTGAATTATTCCTGCCCCTGCTGAGTTCTGCGTTTTCTTCCAGTGACCTTGATTTGGTTATCTACATCTATGACACCAGGTACCCAGAAGGCATCATCACCGGCAGCATGTTTGATTCGCTTGCTCGGAACTTCACCGGATAAAGTGACGGTTCCCGCATCTACCTTGATGTCGATGTTGGCATCATATGGAATGAGCGGGTCCATGTCGATGGAATCGTAGACCATATCCTCTATTTCGCTGTCAGTAGGGAGTCCGCCGGTGTAAGAAATCGCTGGACGGGTGCCCCAGCGTTGTCCGCCAAAACCACCGCCAAGGCCCTGCAGTGCTCCAAAACCTTGCTGCATGCCAAGACCCTGCTGCATACCGAAGCCCATCCCCATACCTGCAAGCTGACTTGCTGGAATACAGACCACTGTCTGGCCTGATGTCTGGGCTGTGCCTGCGGGCAGCGGCTGGCCACAGCATCCGCAAATCATAGTCTGTCCAGAGGGTTGTGAGATCATATAGCTTGCTCCTTTCTGGCGTTCATTGAATGATAATATGCCCTCGTAAAGTTACCGGGCCGGTATCATCTTTGCCCATCTCGACATCCATATATGGCAATCGGGCGTATATGGTGTCAGGAACCTTGGCGGGCTGGCTGCAGTCAGAAAAAATGGGGAAATCGGGCTTACTTTAGCTTGGATCAGGGGAAGGAGGCTTGAATTGAGCCATACATCGGAACTAACTACACAAGATTACTGTATCCATGAATTGATGGTTGATGCTGTGGCCAAGTCCAGGTTTAATCTGGATGGCTGGAACGTTACAACCAATTCTCGATCAGAAAACGATAACATACCGGATATTGTTGCAAAGAATCAGGATGAAGTGGTGGCAACCGGAGTTGTAGAAACATCAAGCACAATTTCAGAAGAACGAGCTTTGCAATGGAAATTATTCGGAAAATCCTGCGTCAGGTTTTATATATTCGTGCCGGAAGGCGCAGAGGAGACTGCCGCTGACCTCATAACCAAATATAAGGTTGAATGTGCTGGTCTTCGTTGTTACAGTATGAACGGGCATCTTGATGTGAAGCCTGTTTATTTAAAAGAGATAAGTTGCAGAGATGATGATCACACCTGGTGGTTATCCCTAGGAGGTTCGAATTAGGTTGCTTGCAGAACTTGCAGCACATGACCTTTGGTTTACATTGTTGAAGCGAGTTATAACGCTCCTGTTGCTTGCATCGTTTGGCGTACATGCTTACGTGCAGTTTCGGAGGCGTTCGCAAGTGCCTGCGCCTGAGCGGTGGATATTCTTCACATTCTCTATAGCGCTCTTGTTTGGTGTAGGGGCCAATTTTATTGCTATAGTGCTTGCTGCCAAGCTGGACATACTTCAAGGTCCATTTGGGACAGGAATGTTTTCCCTGCTGCTTTTCTTCCTCTATCTGATATTTGCTGCTGGTGTGACCCGGCGCGTCCGATACTACAAGTAAAAAAAGGCCAGAGCTATTGCCCTGACCCTTGATTCTCTCAATATCAAAAGTTACTTCTATTTGCTTTCAGTTGAACTGTTGGCTAAGACTCGCCTTGCTCCTCTATACCTCTTTGCATAATACTGCTCACCAAGCGAACTGACTATAACCCCTGTTCTAGGTGTAGAAGCATGAATGAATTTATTATCGCCGATATATATCCCAACGTGGGATATGCTGCTTCGATAGGTAGCAAAGAACACGAGGTCGCCAGGCTGCAGGTCTTTTTTGTCTACATGCTTGCCGCATGATGCCTGAGCTTTAGAGGAATGCGGCAGATTGACACCATATTTTGCAAAGACATGGCGTGTGAAGCCGGAGCAGTCGAAGCCGCGCGCTCCTGTGCCGCCGCGCACATATTTAGCGCCGCGGAAAGCAAGCGCAGTACGCACAACAGCAGGTTTGCCGTCGTCTTTCGTGTTGTTTTTTGCTTGAGCCTGAGCTTTGTCCTGCTCTTCGAGTTGTTTGGCAACTCTGGAGCCGAAGCGTTCAGCTTCCTTCTTCTGGCGCTCGGCTTCAAGCTCGGCAGCCTCTTCTTTAGCTGCCTGACTCTGGTTTTGATCAGGAATTACGAGCTTTTTACCAATCTGAAGCGGCTTGTTAGCGCTCACATTATTGGCCCGCTTAATGTCATCTATCGACACCCCGAATTTCTTCGAGATAGACCACAGCGAGTCACCTTTTCGGACGGTATAGACCTCCGATGCAGAGACGCCTGCTGTTATTGACATCAGCGCGAGGATCGTTACGCCGACCCCCAAAGCGTGAAGTCTATGCTTCAACACAACACTTCCTTCTTTGGCAGGTTGCCTGATTCTGTCGGCCATATTAAACCGAGCTAACCTTAATTGTCAATGCTTCTCTACGCTTGATCCTGGTATAATTACCGGGGAAATATTCCCCGAAAACGAGCGTAAATACAGTTGCATAACAATAAGAATGATCGGAATTTTCAACCAGGAAGTTTAGGGTAAACTACCTGATGGGTAAAAACAGACTCTTCCTCAGGTATTGTGCCAAAGTATGATGCATTGGGTATATGATAGAATTACCGGAAATAGCAGGTTAGTGGCATTACAGGAAAACCGGGGAAATAAAAACAGTCTACCTCACTTGAAATAGAAGCTGGTCAATGTCAAATGCAAAATGGAAGCTGATCAATAAGGCCAGCTTCCATTAAATCAACTGCTTTAGATATAAGAAATTGTCAGACTTTTATTTACTCTCTTCACTTTCCGGTCTGACAGAAAGTTCAGAGGGCGGCATGAGATCGCGAAGCGAAGAAATGTTTTCGAGCCTGAAGTGTGCATCAATGATCTCATCAATATCGATCGGCCCCAACTGCTCGAATTTTTCTTTTTCCTCTACAGAGATTTCGTTAGGAGTATCTCGAAGGATACCATCCTCCCAGTCCTCCTGCTTCACGAATTGCTCACCGAGCTTCTTGCATCTCGAGCATCTGTACTTGACATACACGAAGCTGGGTCCAAACAATCGAAGGTAGTAGCCGGTTTGCATAACATCTTTGGCTACAATGCGCTGTCCACAGTTGCATTTGATCATGGTCTTCATAGGCTCAACACACCCCGCTTCTAGTAAGATTGCACGCTGCGAGTTCCGGGAGCAGAACAGGATGGCGTGTAGTAGTATGAATCCTTTTTAATTATAGCACGGATTATTTGCGTTGCCAATGGTAATTGTAGGTACTTGTACGTAATGGATCAACTGCAGTTCGCGGCTCTGGTAATACTTTAGTAGTACTAAAAATAGTGCTTATGGCTAATTGATTCACTTGAGACAATAAGGCAGAATGCTAAAAATGAACGAATTGGGCATTGCAGCAAAAAAGCTGTCAAAGCAGAGCAAAAATTAGGAGAAATTAGTATGTGTGGCTCTATGTCTTTAAAAAAGTCCACTGCAAAAACCTCAACAGAAGGTTTTGCCCTCATCGAGCTTCTAGTCGTTATAGCTATTATTGCTATCCTGGCTGCAATCCTGTTCCCGATTTTCATCGGCGCTAAAGCTAAAGCGGCTGAAACTAGATGCTTGTCTAACTGCAAACAGCTTGGCATGGCATGCCTGCTGTATGCTGATGATAACAACGGCTATGGATGGGCAGAACAGATTATGGGATCTTTTATTGCCTACAACCAGACTGTTGATGTGCATCAAATGTCCATCTGGAAATATCATAAGACTGGCGGCAAGTCAACGGCTAATATCACGCGTTGTCCGTGCGCGGTCAGGCATCCCGACTATCATAACCAACTGCCTGTGTGGTCACTCTGCATAAACGGCTGGACATACAGAGGTGTTCAACGTGCAGCATATTCAGGTGGAAGCTGGCATGAGCCGCAGGGCGGAGTCTTGTACAGTATGTTTACACAACCTCGAAGAATGCCCTTGATTATATGTGAAAATACAGACCCTACAGCGGATGATCCACGTCTGATCCTTAATGATACGGTATTTGTCGGATTGGACAGGGTAAGTGTGGCTCACAATGGAAATGGCATTGCTTTCTTCCTGGACGGACATGCAGGCAGGCTCCCTGGTTTTATTCGGTGGTGTGACGCTAAATACCCTGATGGTGAATGGGTATTCTGCCAAGGTTATACAGGCCAGTCCCCACCAAAGTAAGTTCATCCTGGATTCAGCATTTTTAAACAGGGGTCAGGAACTGGGAGTCTGTCTCTGCACTGCATTTTCCACTACCCTGACCTCTTGGCTCTTCGCCTCTGATCCCCTTTCTTTCCTCTCGTAGAATTTGACAATCAGACGCTCTCGTGGTAACATAACTTGGAAATTATCCGTAATATAGGCCAGGAAAGCGAGGGAACTACAGGAAGCTGATTAAGCTGTCAGTCCTCAATAGTTCCCTTTTTATTTCGCCACAATCTACCTCGGCCTGGCCGGTTACCGGCAGAATCGGAGAAAGAGAAATGAGCTGGCTTAGCACAGTTTTTAACGCCAATGAGCGAGAGATAAAGAAGTTCAGAAAGGTTGTTGAGCAGATCAACGAGCTTGAGCCGTCTATGATGGCGTTGTCGGATGAGCAGCTTCGGGCTAAGACCGACGAGTTCCGCCAGAGGCTTGCAGCAGGCGAGACACTGGATGATCTGCTTCCAGAGGCCTTTGCTGTTGTCAGAGAAGCAGGCTGCCGGGTGATTGGACGGGATAAGGCAAGGCATTACGATGTACAGATGATCGGCGGCATCGTTCTTCACCAGGGCCGCATCGCCGAGATGAGAACGGGTGAAGGTAAGACACTTACCGCAACTCTCCCCTTGTATCTTAACGCGCTTGAAGGCAGAGGCGCTCACCTGGTAACGGTTAACGACTTCCTTGCCAAGCGTGACGCCCGATGGTATGGCCCTATCTACCACTTCCTTGGGCTGACGGTTGCTGCCATCCAGGGGCAGAGCGCCGAGACCGGAGCAAGCCGGGGATCGTATATCTATGACCCAACTTACGAGCCGGAAGATCCAGATCAATGGATGCACCTCAGACCACTTGGAGATGAAAATAACCCATACGACCCTGCAAATAAGACGGGACGCCGGTTGGCTTATCAGGCCGATATCACCTATGGGACCAACAGTGAGTTCGGGTTCGATTATCTCTACGACAACATGGCCTTCAGCAAGGACGAGCTTGTCCAAAGAGACCTTCGTTACGCCATAGTCGACGAGGTAGACAGTATTTTAATCGATGAAGCCCGAACGCCGCTTATCATCTCCGGACAGGCACGTGAGTCGACCGATCTTTACTACAAAATGGACCGCGTTGTGGCCAGACTGGTAAAGGAGCAGGATTATACGGTTGACGAAAAAGCCAAGACTGCCATGCTGACTGAAGAAGGCATCCATAAGATTGAAGAGGCTTTTGGATGCGGCAACCTTGCAGACCCGGAGAACCTGGAGTTGATGCAGCACGCAAATGCTGCCATTAAAGCCCGCGCAGTCTTTAAACGGGACGTTGATTACGTTGTTAAAGATGGTCAGGTTACTATCGTAGACGAGTTTACAGGAAGATTGATGTTCGGTCGGCGATGGAGCGATGGTCTGCATCAGGCGGTCGAAGCGAAGGAAGGCGTCAGAATCCAGGAAGAGAACCAGACCCTTGCCACAATCACGTATCAGAACTATTTCCGGTTATATGATAAGCTCGCAGGTATGACTGGTACAGCCAAGACCGAAGAAGACGAATTTAGAAAGATTTATGCGCTTGACGTAGTTGAAATACCTACGAACCGGCCGATGATTAGAAAAGACCATGCCGATGTCATTTATAAAACCGAGGAAGCGAAATTCCGTGGTTTGACCGAGGATATCCTTCGGTGTTATGCGCGGCAGCAGCCGGTACTGGTCGGAACCAGGTCTATAGAAGTATCAGAAAGAGTCAGTGAGAGGCTGATCTCCGAGAGGCTGCAGCTTCTTGGCGCGATTATTCTGCTCCGGCGAAGGATTGATGAATCCAAAGAGCTGGATTCTGAGAAAAAGCGGCAGTATCACGCGCTTTTGAACTCGAAATTTGATGAACTGACGATTCCAAGGCTTCAGGGATTGGCCAAAACTGTCGGTATGCAGCTCAATATGCTGCTTCCGGAGAATGTGGCAGAGCTTGGCAGGATGATAGGTGTGGATGAACCTGATCTGCCAGTGCTTGCGCGAGCGCTTTCGGAAGGTATTGTCCATAACATCTTGAACGCCAAATACCATGAAATGGAAGCGCAGATCATCGCCGAAGCTGGCCGAAAAGGCGCGGTTACGATTGCAACCAACATGGCAGGACGAGGTGTTGACATCATCCTCGGAGGCAGCCAGGAAGTCCAGGAACAGGCTTCAGCAGATAAAGTTGCACATGGTGATGAAGTTATAGAGCTTGAAGATACAGCAGGTGTGTCATCCAACGATTTTGCACCGGAAAAGGCAACCTGGGACTTCAAAGGCTGGCTTGAATACAGTAAAGACCGTTGGGAAGCTGCAAGCGACGAAGCCAAAGAGGTAATCTATCGCGGTGGGCTTCACATTCTGGGTACGGAAAGACACGAAAGCCGGCGTATCGATAACCAGCTTCGTGGGCGTTCCGGCCGTCAGGGTGATCCCGGCTCGTCCAGGTTCTTTGTTTCACTTGAAGACGAGCTTTGGAGACTATTTGGAGACAAGACCCAGTCTCCTCTCCTTCGCGGCTGGCAGGAAGATCAGGCGCTTGACTCAGGAATACTTTCGAAGATGATTGAGCGCTCTCAAAAGAAGGTCGAGCAGTACTACTTTGGTATCAGAAAGCACGTCCTTGAATACGACGATGTAATGAACGTCCAGCGTGAAACGATCTATGGTCAGAGGAAGAAGATTCTGGAAGGAATCAACCTCCGTCCGACGATCCTGGACTACTTGTATAAAACTGTTGAAGAAGAAATAAACGCTTGCTGTGTTGAAGGCACTCCTCCTGGTGAATGGGATATTGATTCGCTCTTCAAGAACCTGAATGAAATATTCCCTCTGGAAGCCTATGCCAGACCTGACAGCCTGAAAGGTAAAAAGCGCGATGAACTGGCTGAGTTCCTTAATGCAATAGTAGAGCGGACATATCAGGATAAAGAGCAGGAGATAGGCGAGGAGAACATGCGCGATATCGAGCGTCATCTTACTCTCCAGCTTATCAACAGCAAGTGGATGGACCATCTCGAGGCAATGGATTATCTCCGGGAAGGCATCTCACTTCGCAGTTACGCTCAACAGGACCCGCTTGTTGCATACAAGAAGGAAGCTTATGATATGTTCATGGGTATGCAGCACAGCATCCAGGAAGATATTGTGCGCTGGATGTACCGCGTACAGGTAGCCCAGCCAAAGCCTGAGCCTAAACGGCGGTATTATAATGTCGTTGAGAGCGGATCAGGTGACACCGGCACTGGCCCGACGCAAGGCGGCGATGGCGGTTCTCAGAGAGTTGCTCCACGCAGATCTCACGGCAAGATCGGGCCAAACGACCCTTGCCCATGCGGAAGCGGCAAGAAGTTTAAGAAGTGCTGTATGGGGAAGAACAGCTAGCAGCAATTCTGAGGTAATTACAAGAAAGCCCGAAATACTTCTTCCGGGCTTTCTTGTTTCATCTACCAACCTGTTCTCAGGCTGCCCCGTCCTTTGAGCCTCAAATTACCTGGCTGGACTCGTAAATGCTCCGCCATGACCGGGTACACAAATATCCCGTCTGCTCTCAGAAAGCGTCATCAACATAGCTATACCAAATAGCCCTGCCAGACCGACTAATACATAGATGATACGGGTTAACACTGTCATCTCACCAAAAATGGCTGATACCAGGTTGAACCCGAATAGACCGATTAACCCCCAGTTAACAGCGCCAATAACCATTAAGACTAACGCAACTATAGAAAGCGCTCTCATCGCTAATTCCTCCAATAAGGAAATTCCCATTATTTTCTTGCCCATGACAGTAGGATTTTATGCATAAACAAAGCCAGGAACAGCCTTTTGAAGGTTTCGAGCATCTTAACAGCTAAAGTGTAATTGTAGAGTTTTCCGATTGATGTTACACCTTCGCAGAAGGTCCAACCATTGTACAAGGAGTAGTTCGTCTGTTATGATAATGAGATTTTCTTGCATGGCAGTCTTGATGGCGCTTGCAGTCACTCAAGTGTGGGCTGCATCGGCAACAGTATCGTGCAGCGCAACGACGATCAGTGTCTCAGAGCAGAGTCAGTCCAGCAGACAAGATACCATACCCCCATTTGCTCCAACCGGGCTTCGGGCGTATGTTGAGGGGCCTAATGCTGTCAGACTGCAATGGAACGCAGCAGAAGATAACATCGGCATCGGAGAATACGTGATCTACCGTAACGGTCAGGAAATATCCAGGGTAATTTCCACCGAAGAATCTCCTTCCTGCCTGGACAATCGGGCAACGCCGGGCAAGATTTGCATCTATAGAGTTGAAGCTGTTGATTTTGCTGGGCTAAAATCTCGAAAATCGATGCCTGTTGTGGTATCGACTCCTTCACCTGCAACCGGATACATCACTATGCTCAAACCTGTCTCGGCAGACGGAGAGCTAAGATCTGTTGATAACAAAGAAATGTCCATTGCTGGCAAGAAATATAAGCATGGGATAGGCACCCATGCAGACTCTGAGATAAGCTACTATCTGGGAGGCGTATACAGCGGATTCAGCTCTTTGATGGGTGTGGATGACGAAGCTAAGCCGGATGGCAGCGTAGTGTTCAAGATTATTGGCGATGGTCAAGTGCTTTTCGAGAGCGATGTCGTCAAAGCTGGAGAAGAGGCGCGTTCGGTCTCGATAGATGTATCGGGCGTTGAAGTGCTGACATTGGTAGTAACCGATGCAGGCGATGGAACAGAAGGGGATTATGCTGACTGGGCTATGGCCCGGCTGGATGTGGCTAAAGACCTTGCAAGATACACATTGGCATGTCCTGGTCATCCGATAACCGTAGATGGCAAGCTGGCTGACTGGGAAGGCGTGCAGCCGTTTTGCAGTTTATCAGACGATGATCTCAGCGCCGCCGGATGGGCTGCCTGGAACCGCTCGTCAATTTATGTTGCAGCAAAGGTTGAAGATGACATAGGCCAGTTTCCGCAAAGCCAGAGGATGACAGAGTGGGATGGACTACGGGTGCGGCTGTCTGTCCCGCCTGGGTACAATCCAGATGGCGGCAGAACCCAACTTGATGTGATAGTCACGTTAGCCGGAGGCAGGTCCAGGGCGTTTTTACTGGCTGAAGACGGCAGCATTGAAGGTGAACTCGAGGAAAGTTGCGTTGCAGTGGCTGTTGGGCCGGAGACTGTCTATGAGCTTGAAATCCCAGCCAGGGCACTGGGATGGACTCGGCTGCCGGATGTCGATCTCGGATTTGAGGTAATGATCCTGGATAACGATGGCCTTGGATTGGAAAACATATACCGGATATTTCCGGGCACTCTGGAAGATGGCGCTGGTGAAATGAACCAGACCGGTGCACTGATGTTGTGGTAGTTTATGAGACTTGAAGAAAAAACAGTAGACAGCAAACGGATATACGATGGCCGGATAGTCAGCCTGCGGATTGACACTGTGAGGCTGCCGGATGGACGCCATGCCAGGCGTGAGGTAGTCGAGCATAAAGGGGCGGTGGCAATTGTGCCGCTTCTGGACAGCTCGAAGGTAGTTATGGTCAAGCAGTTTCGTCAGCCGACGGGCCAGGTGATTATTGAGATACCTGCAGGGACGTTAGATAAGCCTGAGGAAGTAGATGAGTGCGCTAAACGGGAGCTTATCGAGGAAATCGGGTATTCAGCAGGCAAATTGACAAAGATGTTCAGCACATATCTGTCTCCCGGTTATTCGGATGAGATGATGCACACATTTCTGGCAGAGGATCTTACTCCTGCGAAGTCTGAGACGGACGAAGACGAGTTCCTCGAGGTTATCACTGTGGAGCTTGAGGATGCAGTAGATATGATCCTCACCGGGGAGATAAAGGACGCAAAGACTGTCTGCGGGCTTCTGATGGCTCAGAGGATAATTAACGGGAGAAAGTAGGTTTGTGAAGCGTAGATGCTGATTTCTGACTTCGGCGGTGAAGATGCTGTCATCAAGTTGATAGAAAGCCTTCATATAGGGGGAGACGACCGTGTTGTCGTAGGTTTTGGAGACGATGCAGCAGTCCTGCGCACGGGCACAAACAGGCTGCTGATAGTCACCACTGACCTGCTTATAGAAGGGACTCATTTCAGGCGGGACATCATCGACGCATATTCGCTCGGTTGGAAGGCTGTTGCGGTTAACATAAGCGATATTGCGGCTATGGGCGGTAAACCGACATGGGGGTTCGTTTCCATCGCGCTTCCGAACATAGAAGTGAGTTTCGTAGAAGAGCTTTACCGGGGAATGAACGATATTTCAAACCGGTATGGCAGCAAGATTATCGGAGGCGATACCAACCGTGTTGCAGGAAACATCGTCGTCAATGTGGCGCAGCTTGGAGAGGTCGAAGACGGCCGTTATGCGCTGAGGAGCACTGCAAAGCCCGGCCAGCGCGTGCTTGTGACAGGATTTATCGGAGAATCGCTTGCAGGATTTAAGCTGTTAGACAGATTGGGATTTGAACAGGCCAGCAGAGAGCATCCTGAAGTCGTCCAGAGACATATCCGGCCAATTCCTAGAGTCGCTGAGGCTCGCGCTGCAACTGAAAACAACCTGGTACGTGCCATGATGGACCTTTCCGACGGTCTGGCAATCGATTTGGGCAAGATGTGTAAAGCGAGCAGCGTTGGAGCCAGGATATATACCGAAAAACTACCGGTAAGCGGCGCTCTAAAGCAGGCAGCAGAGGCTTTGGGAGAAAACGCAGCCGTACTTGCAGCTTCGGGAGGAGAAGATTACGAGTTATTAATCGCCGCAAACCCAGAAGATGCCGAAAGGCTGGCAGACATAGTTCATCAGGCAACGGGAACGATGGTGACTGAGATAGGAGAGTTTACTGAAGGCTCTGAGACGGTTATCGTCAGCCTGGATGGAGAAGAAAAACCTCTAGAGCCAGGATGGATTCATTTCTAGGGTGTGTTTTTACAACAGATTGCCTGGCTTACTACCGATTGCCCAGCTCGTCCTCGCGCCGGGCAGTATTTTATGCCTCACATTCCCATATAGAAAGATATGCGTGTTAAGAGGTGCCGAACTTAGTTCGGCATGACGGGGTAAACGTCACCTCCCGAACCATAGCCGTCACTCTGAACTCGTTTCAGGGTCTCTCTGGCTTACGAAGAGATGCTGAAGCAAGTTCAGCATGATGGAGATGGATTAGATCGCCCGGGATATGTATCCCGGGCGCAATTTTGGCGGATATTTATCCGACTTAAGCGGGTGAATACCCGCAGAATGTCCGCCCAGAATGAACATCCTGGGCGATCAAAGGCCCTATTCTCGGGCTAAATTGCAAATTTAGCCCAGAAAGTTAGCTGAGGGATTTATAATCCCATTTTCTCTTTCTCTCAGATTAAATTTGCAACTTAAACCGAATCGTTAGAAAAACTTGGGGAATTAACAATCAAAACAATCAGGTCTTGGCTTTGATTCGTTTGACCATTCTGATTTTAGCAGTGCGGTCTTTCCAGGTGATATCTACCTCATCCATGACCCTGTCCATTATATAAAGCCCCATACCGCCTTCTCTTACTTCTTTAGGAGCAACTACGGATGGGCATGGTTCTCCACCTGCCAGGGAATTCCTGATTTCGATTTCCAGGAATAGAGGGTCAACGCGGCAGATGACGGTGATGAATGGATGGAACTTGGAAGGACATCCGTGTTTGATGGCGTTCGTGCAGGCTTCGCCGACGGCAAGTTTAAGGTCTTCGACCTCGGATGAATCGAAGTTCATGCGTCTTGCAATCCCTTCTACAGCCCTGCGGACCACACCGACGTATTCCGTTGCGCTGGGAATCTCCAGACGGATCTGATGTGCTTCTTGCATTGTACTCCTGCTCAAGCCATCTTTAACACGGTTGAAGCAACTTATTACAGTACTTTCAAGACGACAAGCGCAACATCATCTTGCGTCCCTTTACCTGCAATTTCCATCAACCGTGTGTAAATATTATCGGCTAGTTCTTGAGCAGGCTTTAGCGCACCTTCGGCAATAATAGCAGCAACATCATCCACGCCAAACTTGCCCCGCGCAGCAGGAGAATCTGTAAGGCCATCGGTAAATAAGGCCAATATGGAACCCGGTTCCAGCTTGACTTCTTTTTCCTCAAACTCGATATTCGGGTTAATGCCGACAAGCAGACCGTCAGCACGAAGCCTCTCAACCGACCCATCAGGCCGGTAAAGAATGGGCGGCTCATGTCCGGCGCAGGAGTAACGAAACACCCGCTCACCGGCATCAAACACCCCGTAGAACAGGCTGATGAATACCTCAGGGGTAGTCTCCTCACAGACAAGTCGGTTTGTCCTTGTAATCACATCTGCAGGAGCGTTATCTTCCACGGCATAAGCGCGAAGCACATGCTTACCCATTGATGTGTATATCGCCGCAGGCACGCTGTTACCGGCGACATCCGCAATGACCACTCCAACCCGTCCGGGGGCAACGTTTATAATGTCATAATAATCCCCGCCGACCTCTCTGGCAGGCAGGAACCTGTGGCCTATATCGAGACCTTCAGCAGTAAGCGGAACAGTGGGAACCAGCTTGAACTGAAGCGACCGCGCGATGTCGTAAGTGTGCTGATAAACGAGCGCATTGTGAACCGCTACACCAGCCAGCCCGCCAAGCGCTCCTAGAGTCTGGATATCCGCTTCAGAAAACGGTTTTTTGTGACAGGAGAACAAAGCAACCGCCCCAACTTTCCTCCCGGAGGCTGTAAGCGGTATGCACGCGGCAGTGGAGTAACCTTCAACCTGTGCAATCTCGCTAAAGCAGTCGGATTTAGGGTCTAATCCAACCATGACCGGGTTGCCGGACGATATAGACAATGTGGCTACAGGCAATGAAAGCTCCAGATAAGCGCTCTTGCGTTTCCGATTAGTCAATCCCTGCCCATCCAGGTAGCGGAACCTGTCCGTTTCTGCATCATAACCCAGAATCACGCAGGCCTCTACGTGAGTCATAGCCATGAATTTCTGGGAAAGCAGGGTAACTACCTGTCTCAAGTCAAGGATGGAGGTAATGGCCTCTGATATCTGAAGGAGAGAAGCCAGTTCTGCGGAACGTCTGCTCAAACGGTCATAAAGCTGTGCGTTATCTATTGCCATTGCGACCTGGTTCGCGATGGTCGATAAGAACTCAACCTCTCTTGGCCCGAATCGGCGGCCCTTTTCTACAGTGTTTGCGTTGAGCACTCCGATAACACGACCTCTGGCCTTAAGCGGAACAGACATGGCAGAAGTGATGTCATCCCTGTAGCGGTACATCCTGAAGCGGGGATCTTTTCTGGCATCATGGACAAGTACAGGTTGTCCGTGTTCGGCGACCCATCCTGCAATCCCTTCTCCTACCCGTGTTGAGGCAATTTCAACAACTTCCTGAGGCAGTCCTTTGGCTGCTTTAATAGTCAACGTGCCAGCTTCTTCATCAAGCAGCATTATCGACCCAACTGTGGCCCCTACAGCGAACAAACACTGGTCAAGAGCCAGGTCAAGAAGCTGGTTGAGATCGAGTGTAGATATAACCCCTTCGCTGACCTTGTTGATTATAGCCAACTCCTGAATTTTCCTGTTGGCAAGCTCAATCAGCTCAATGTCAGAAGTTGAAATGGAAGCGCCATCCTGTCCGGGAACTACGTCAGAGGGAAGCTTGGACTTCCATGCAGCAAATGCGGCCTGCGAAGCAATAGCTGCGAGTACTTCGACATCGGATGTAGTGAACTTCCTTTGGGTATTGGACGCACCCATAAGCACGCCAAGGCACTTTTCTCCAACCTTCAGCGGCACACATAGAACAGATGCTATCCCATGTTTGGCAAGCGCAGGCATACCTTTATGCTTATCTGCAGCTACATCGACTACCGCAACCGGCGCTCCGGTATCGATGCACTTCCGCACTGCCGATTCTCCCGGAACGTATGTTTTTTTCGATGGTAACTCCAGTTGGTAAGTTGCAGCAAGCTCTATGGCTTTTGTGGTTTCTTCGCAAAGATAGACTGCTGCAGCGTCTAACTGAAGAAGCACAGCTCCAGTCTCGGCTGCAGTTGTCAGCGCTCCTTTAGGCGCGAGATCAGAGATCACTGCATTTGAGAGGTGAGAAAACGCAAGAACTACGGCTTCGTAATCAGCGGCCCGCTGATCGTCTGTGCGAGCAATGCCCTTCATTTGGGGCTACCTTTCATAGAAGCGGCTCATCCGATGCCTACGGGAACCGGTTTTTATCATCAGTTTAAGCTGACTTAATTGTGAGTATAGCAACCGTGCTTACGGGATGTCAAATAATAAAAACCATTTGTAGCAGGAAAACGACCGCTGTTATAAAGTCTCCTCCATGCCTATTTCCCACATCCGCTCCAGGTCTTTTCGAGCATAGGCTTTAAAGGCAATAAGTGTTGTTGTCTTCACTATGCCGGGCATTTTGTGCATCTTGTCTGCGATAACATCCGCAAGCTGCTCTTGTTCGTTTACCCGCACTATGGCTACCAGGTCCCACTCGCCTGCTACCGAATAGACTTCGCTTACTCCATTGATACCAATGAGCGCTTCAGCTGTCTCTGGAATCAACTGTCTTTCTGCTTGAATCAAAACGATGGCTGTTACCATCAGAATACCTCCTGGTTTAATAGACCCGGCGGGAATGTGGGCGACACTGGCCACACCCACGCCTGCAGATTACTGCTCTGCAACGAACTGAGCAACCATGTCTCCCACTTCGCTTGTTGAATAGCCCATCTTGCCTGCAGCAAGGCTCTTGAGTTTCTCACTGGTCACTTTGGCGATTGCCTTATCGATGTAAGATGCCGCTTGTTCTTCTCCAAGCGTTTCCAGCATCATCTGAACCGAACCGATAGCTGCAAGCGGGTTGATGATGTTCATCCCGGTGTATTTGGGCGCTGATCCGCCAATTGGCTCGAACATGGAAACGCCTTCCGGGTTGATATTGCCGCCGGCTGCGATTCCCATACCGCCTTGAATCATTGCTCCCAGGTCTGTGATAATATCGCCGAACATATTATCGGTCACAATCACATCAAACCACTCAGGATTCTTCACCATCCACATGCATGTGGCGTCTACATTCGCGTAATCCCGTTCTATGTCAGGATATTCCTGTCCGACCTCATGAAAAGCTCGCTCCCAGAGGTCAAACGCATAGGTCAGAACGTTCGTCTTACCGACCAATGTCAGTTTTTTGGCCCTGTTGCGCTTCCTGGTATACTCGAATGCATATCTGAGGCAGCGTTCAACACCTTTTCTTGTGTTGATTGACTCCTGGATAGCCACTTCATCAGGAGTGCCCTTCTTCAGGAAACCACCACCTCCGGTATACAGCCCTTCAGTGTTCTCTCTGACTATCACGAAGTCTATTTCCTCAGGGCCTTTGTCTTTGATTGGAGTCCAAACCCCTGGATAAAGCTTTACTGGCCTCAGATTAATATACTGGTCAAGCTCGAAACGCATCCTGAGCAGGATTCCTTTTTCAAGAATACCAGGCTTGACATCAGGATGCCCGATAGCCCCGAGGTAGATGGCATCGTAACCTCGGAGTTCGTCTACTGCAGAATCCGGTAGAATCTCACCTGTTGCCAGGTATCTGTCTCCACCGAAATCGTAGGTAGTTGTCTCATATTTGATTCCTACTTTTTGAGCAGCAGCTTCAAGGACTTTCAAGCCCTCTCTTACTACTTCCGGCCCAGTACCATCGCCGGGTATCACTGCTATTTTATACATACTAATTGTTTTCCTCCTCACAGTTGCACTTAGTGTGATAAGGCACTATTTCCTTCTCATATCTCGTATTAACTAAAGAGCCCGAGGCACAAGCGGGACAATACTATTTTAAAAGATACCGCTACAAAGGGGAGATTAATGCTACCTGAAAAAATTAAATTACCTGATATAGAAGATTTGTCAATGTTGAGCGGCCTGCCGGAAAGCGTAATGGCTAACGATTTGGTTACAGAGCTGATAAAAGACATGGTGCGTATGGGCAAGCCGGAAAAAGAAGCCGCCGCTGTAATGCAGAAACTGGTTGAAGCATTTGCATCAGAGCGAGAAAGAGCAGTTGACGCTTGCTATATGGCTGGCTACCTCAGGGGTATGTCAGATATGGCAACCCGCGTCAAGCATCTTCTAGAAACTCGCGGCGAAATGGAAGCTACAGAAGCTCGCAACAGAAAAGTCGCCTGACATGCATGTTACGGGCCTTCCCATGTCTTGATTGAGAAAGATTAGGGGAGGCCTATTTCTCTATATCTTCTTCGTTACCAACCTCTGCATCCGCATCCTGCTCTGCTGCAATTTCCTTCAGCCTGTCAAGGTTCATATCCACTATAGGATTATCCGGCTCCAGAACAGTCAACTGCTCCCATGTTTTTATAGATTCTTCTATCCTGCCTGAACGTTCATAAGCATGTGCCAACCTGTGCCAGACAACAAGCGGGCAATCTGGCAGCTTAACCGCTGTTTCGAAATATGCTGTAGAATCAGAGTAACGCTTCTTGTTGTAAAAGAACTCACCTAGCTCGGAATTCATCTCCCATCTCATCGGATTGATGGACAGGCCCTTTTCGAGAAATGACAGTGCGTCATCTGGTCTGCCTTTGCTGTCCATCAGCCACGCGCCTACAGAAAACGCTTCCACATCCGTTGGATCTATCTCGGTGACTAATCGAAGCGCTGCAATGCTCCACTCGAACTTGCCATCATGGAAATACTCATCGCTTTTTTCCCAAAGCAGGTCTGCAGTTTTGCGAAAAATATCCTGCAGCATATCGATGGACTCAGGAGGAGGCGCAGATGGCTCGTAAGCACAGCAAGAAACGCAGGTCAGACCGCAGACAGCAAGAATCAACACATACTGAAAAAATCTCAACAACAAACCTCTAACTTAGACATTGACAGGCGGGATGTCTACCGGGATTCCGCCGTTTCTCATAGATTCAGCGGCGGCACATCCGGCAGCTACGCTCATTCGGCCTGCTATGGGAGTGGCGACCGGCTCTTTCCCGAGCAGTATCATATCCAGAAAGTCCTCACAGATAACCGGGTCAGCTCCACCGTGACCACCCACTGCTTTTTTTATCTCGTAAGTCCTGTCCGCAAGTTCACGCCAGACATCTGGCCGTTCCCTGACCCGGCGGGTCTTTACCCATACTTTTCCTTCAGGCTCGGAGTTTTCCATCCTGCCTTCTGTGCCGATGAACACGTAGTTGCGATGGTAGTCCGGCGTGAAGTGGCACTGGAGATACGATGCTTTGATTCCACCTTCAAGCTCCATTATCACAACATTGTTGTCCTCAACATCCACTTCCTGACGGAATGCGCACTGGGTGCGGGTGCCGAAAAGCGCTTCTGTGCAGGTGCGGTTATCAGGGCAGTCCGGGCAGGTGAGGTCGTTTGCGCGGTCTCCTCCGAAGAAATCCAGTCCACCGAACGCTGCGACGCGGCTTGTGTAGCGCCCGGTTATCCAATGAATCATATCTATGTCGTGCGAGCCTTTCTGAAGGAGGAGAGAGGTCGTATTTTTCCTGGTTGCGTGCCAGTCGTGGTAGTAAAAATCGCCCCCGTATCCTACAAAGTGCCGAACCCAGACAGCTTTTATGGTTCCGATAGCGCCGGAGTCCGCAATATCTTTCATAACGCGAAAAATGTTCATGTAGCGCATATTGAACCCGACCATCAGATGCCTGTTGGAAGATTTCCAGGCTTTCAGGATGTTATCGCAGCCTTCCGTAGTGATGGCAAGTGGTTTTTCGCAAAAGACGTGTTTTCCTGCTTGTAGTGATGCTACTGCCTGTTCCTCGTGGCAGTAATCAGGAGAAAGGACTGCTATTGCATCTATATCTTTGCGGTCCAAGAGTTCCCGGTAGTCCGTTGTAGTGGTTACATGGTCGCCGATTCGAGACTTAAAGCCTGCCAGATGGGCTTCATTTACATCTGCACCAGCCACAACCACTGCCCGCTTACTTTTGTGCCAGTGCTCCGCAATAGTCCCACGTCCAGCAACCCCAATTATGCCGATTCTTACCTTGTACATTTACTAACTCATAAATCTAGTATGACACAAGAGAGTAAAGTGTAAAGCTCTACTCATCTGTTCCCGGACGAGCGGGTGTACTATGTAATGCCGATTGAGACTCAGAACTGGGCGTCGGCGCAAAAAAACGCGCCGACGCATATAAAGTCAATTTCTTTCTCGCCACTCGTCACTACTAATATGTATAGACGCCGTATTTCTTGGCAGCCTGATACATGGCAGCGACGTTCTCTACAGGAGTGCATGGGCTGAGATTATTAGCCTCGATAAGCACGAACCTTCCGCCTTCTGTGATGCCGGACTCGAGAATTTTCTTGCACTCAGCATCAACCTCTTCGGGAGTCCCGTTCAAAAGCAATGCTACTGTTGGGCCTGTATTGATACGGAAATCCGGGCCAAGGGCTTTACGTACTCCTGCATAATCGACCGGGAAGCCTGCGTCCCAGGTATTGAGGTTCAATTCCTCTTTAAGAGTAGGCATCAGTCGGCCAACATCTCCGCATAGATGGATTCCATGCGGCCCTTCACCGCCAAGTTCGCTCACCAGCATCTTGTGATAAGGCAGCACGAACTCCTTATACATATCCAGAGAAAGCATCTCGATGCTGTCATCGGCAAAAAAGAATGATTTTGGCTTCAGTTCCTGGCCTAGAGCCTGCCTGAGAGATTTAATCCGATGGATTGTAGCCTCCGTTATATAGCGCAACAGTCCGTGGACGTAATCAGGGTCAGTGTACATTTCAATACATAACTCTGTGCCACCACGCAGGTTGGCAGCCATTGTAAATGGCCCATCGGTCCCTAATCCCGCAAGAGCGACTCTGGCGGCCTGAACACCTTCATAGACATAATTAGAAAGGTTGGCCTTCATGTGCTCGTAGAACCGCCAGTTTTTGGCCATTATGCCGTCTTTGAACGGGTCAGGAATGCCCTTATCGAAGAGCATACGCTTGTTGTCCTCGGAAAGAATAGGCCGGGTATCCGGCACCTGACCATCGCGATACTCCACTTCAGCGCCAAACCAGCCTGACTCATAGGTGTTTTGCAAATCTACATACACATACCAGCCATCTTTTGGCAGTCCCATCTCCATATCCTGAAGCATGTTGTGACGGACATAGTGCTGGCTTTGCATCTGGACTTTGGCCATAAGGTCAGGGTCTTCAGAGTAATCTTTGAAAGTGACCCCTTCTTTGTTGAGTTCAGGGTTGAGCAGGTAGATGCGTGGATTTATTCCGAGCGTGACCGGAACACGGATAGGTTTGCCTGCATTGAAAGCATCCCAGACCTGCTTAACCTCTTCGTTGTGTTTTTGGAAATCTATACCGTAGAGATAATAGCTCATGATAGTGGCAGTCTAACACACCAGCTACGAGTTTTCAACAGGTAATCAGAATGAGGAAAGCAGGCCGATAAGATTACCGGCCTGCCAAATTACCGCGTGTTTTTCTACTGCGGGTCCTGGAGAGTTACCACATCGTCCTGAGAACAAGCTCTGAGAATCCTGATTGGCTTTGCATCAGGTGCAGGCCGCATACATGAACTGATGCCGACCACAGAAACATAGCTTTGTTCCACCGCAGTTGCATTAAGAACTTTTAAGCCAATATTAGAACCATCATCAAGGATGAAATAGTCAGTTCCTGACTCTATGACCCTTCCATAGACCTTGACCAGTAAGCCAATTGTGTTGACTCCAAAGCCGCCTTCGACTCCTTCCTGGCAAAGTGTTGTACCTTCCAGATAATCAGCGCCGCCCAGCAACCTGTGAGGCATTGCTATTGGTTTTACACTGCCGAAGCCATCCGGTATGGCAAGAATTGCTGCAATATACCGCTCGCCATCCAAATTTGTCCCAATATTACCCAACACCGTGACCGTTTGATTTGGCTGTAAGTTGTGGTCTGGTTTATCTACACGCAAACCGCATGAGTAATCGGAATCTTGAATGTAGAAGAACCCATCATAGGCTGCGGTTACAACAGCACCAGTGCAACTGACCTCAACACCATCTGCAATGGTCTTTATGCTGGTTACAGGCATATCTGTAAAAGTGAATTGAACCTCATCAGCGCCTATATCTACTGAAGCACCGGAAATGCGCGGTTCATCATCAATATCTAACCAGAGTGGATTAACAATATCGTTAGTTCCTGCTTCTATGCAAGGTGAACCGGGCAGTAGATGGAAATCTCTGTTAGCCCAATCAACGAACATCGGGTCTTCTGAGATTGAACCTGTTCCAGGGGTGATAGACTGATAGTCAGCAGTGGTATTGCCGTAGACACAGTTGAAGTCAACGCTTCCGCTGCTGCTGCTCGAAGCAATTCCAACGTTATTGGACACCACGATGTTGTTTTTTACGTCAACTGCCGCAGCATTTTGCAGCAGCACTCCGTTGTTACTGTTATTAACGATAGTATTGTTGGCAATGTAAGCGCTAGGAGTTGCATTGCAGACTACGCCATCGCTATTACCGACGATTATATTGTTGGCAACAGTCGAAGACGATTGATTGCAATACACACCCGAACCGAGATTATCTTCTATTACATTGCCTGTTATCAGACTGGATGAGTAATTTGCACATAGGACGCCGCAACCGTCTGTGCCTCCAGCGCTGTTTCTGATATTAAACCCACTGACAGCACAATTCCGATTTCCTGCAGCAATTGTTACAACCGTTCCAACCTGCTGACCATCAAGGACTGTCGGGTTGAGTGTTGTGTTCCTCTGCAATCGGTCAGTCTCTGTTCCTGCGAATCCACCAACAATATAGGTGTAAGGAAGCACGGTGATTTGCCCGTTATAAGTATCGCTCTTGACCCAGATTTCGCCGCCCTGCGCCAATGCTGCATATATTGCTGCTTGGATGTCGTGCTTGGCAGCAGCCCAGGTCAGCCCATCATTGGCGTTGTCACCGGTTGAGCTAACTCGCAGAACTGCATACGCGCCTACAGGGTAGGTAGTTTCATCTGACTCATCAGCCCCGATATCAACCGTTTCATCCAAAACTCTATCCTGACCATCCGTATCGACTAACGGAAGTGCAACGGGATTTCCCGATGGGTCTGTAACAGTATTTGCTCCTGCATTTACACAAGGCGACTCTGGCTGAAGATGTATATTGCCGACAGTAAAGCAGGCCATTCCCGGCTCAGTATCGGCACTCAGATTAGTGGCATCCGGTGTTGTTATGCCAGAGTAATTGTAAGCGCTGTTTTGAGATATGCAGTTATACTTAACAACCGGATTGCCTCCCGAGCGGTATAATCCCGAAGAATTGTATGCAACAATCGTGTTGGCAATAGTCGGAGAGGAATTGCTTGTCAGGTAAACGCCGCCGCCTCCGACCGCCGTATTGGAGATTATCGTGTTATTGACTACCTTCGGAGATGAGCTGGTACAATAAATACCACCACCATTTGTAACAGCAGTGTTTCCTGCTATGGTAGTGCTGTAAATAACAGGTGCGGAACTCGAACAATAGATTGCTCCTCCAAGACTAGCCACATTGCCAGCTATGCGGTTAGCGAGCAGTGTAGGGTTTGAGCTTGTGGAACAGGCTATTGCTCCTCCATTATAATTTGCCGTATTGCAGACAATTATGTTTCTCTCTATCCTTGGACTTGCCGAATAACAACATATACCGCCGCCGTTTGCTGTGGCATTGTTACACATGATGATGTTATTCGAGATGACAGGAGAGGAACTCTGGCAGAAAATGCCTCCTCCATTCGTCCCCTTGCCTCCACGGATAATGAAACCATCGAGAACCGTTGCGTCTGTAATACCTGAAGGCGATGTTACGACTGTACCGGTAAAGTTGGCATCCAGAATGCTGAAGTTTGCCATCGGGTTGCGAAGTTCACGAGATTCCTCTGTTCCAGCAAACCCGCCATAGAGGTCTACATCTTCTTTTAGAGTGATTTTCTCCGTGTAGACACCAGCAGCAACCCAGATTTCATCACCAGGCATGGCAGAAGCCAGAGCACCATCTGCACCCGAAAGTGTCTGCTTTGCCAGTGACCAGGTTGAACCATCATTAGCATTGTCTCCGTCCGTCTTGACCCTTATGACTGTGGAATTGGCTGAAGCAGCAAACGTCAAGAGGAGCAGCACAACGAGGATGGTCCTGTAGAAGACTGGAATTTTGAACATATTCTCTTCTCCTTTCTCCTCTGAAGCAGATACAATACCGCTTTGCGCGGCTTATATGTAGGGGATTCATTATATGATTGAAGTGCAGAGTACGTCTAGATGTTCGACTGGTTCATCCCAGTAAAAGTTCCAGGTTATTTGGAACACTGCGCGATATGTGTGAGGGCAAAACGACTTGTATAAGAGATTTTATGGGCTAAAATGCGGCTGATGCTGGTCTTAACAAGACGGTATAATCGTAAAATCTTGTTCCTACTGTGCTTTCTCCATGTTTGCGAAGCTGACCAGGAGTTTCTTCACCCCATGGCCGTCAAATGCTACAGTGACCTCTTCTTCGTCTCCCGAACCTTTTGAGTTCAACACGATGCCGCGTCCGAATTGACTGTGAGTTACCTTTTCTCCCGGACGGTAAGTTGAGGCGGATGAACTGCGCTTCGGCTCGATTGCCGGCTTCCGCTGGGTCTTCGCTGCTGCACTCGGTTTCGTTGCAAGCAGGTGTTCTGGAACTTCTTTCAGGAACCTGGACCTTCCACGGCGCATAGTCTGCCCCATAAACGTCCGCAAATGAGCATGAGACAGGTGAAGCTCCTCTTTAGCCCTGGTCATACCTACGTAACACAGCCGGCGCTCTTCTTCAAGCTCATCCCGGTCATCCATAGACCTCTGGTGAGGGAACAAACCTTCTTCCAGGCCAACAATGAAGACTATCGGATACTCAAGCCCCTTGGCTGAGTGCAGAGTCATCAGAGTCACGGCATTTCCGCTCTCTTCATACGTGTCGATGTCGGAAATCAACGCCACCTGTTCAAGGAACGCTCTCAGTGACCGGTCTTCCGAACCTCTATCAAACTCCTCGGTAACTGACAGGAACTCTTTTACGTTTTCTATTCGAGACTGCGCATCCATGCTCTTCTCAGAACTGAGATGGCTCAGATAACCGGAATGTTCCAGAGCTTCCTGAACGAGCCGCTGGACTGGATACTGGTCCCGCTTGGTATGCAGGAATTCTATCAGCTTGACGAATGCCTTTACTTCCCGCTTTGCCTTTTTCTGAATGTCTGGGATTTCTTCAATCTGCAGCAGCGCATCCCACATGGCGATTTCATTGTTCAGCGCAAACTCCTCGATACGTGCAAGTGTAGTCGGCCCGATGCCTCTTGGCGGTGTATTGATGACACGCTTCAGGCTGATTGTCTCATACGGATTGGATGCAAGTCTCAGATATGCAAGGACGTCCTTGATTTCTTTTCTTTCGTAGAACCGGAGAGAACCGACCAGCACGTAAGGCACTCTGTAAGACAGAAAAACATCTTCAAAGATACGCGACTGCGCGTTCATCCGGTAAAGGATGACGAAGTCCGAATACCTGCGGCCTTCCGTGGCTACCTTGTCCAGGATGGTGTTGGCAACGTGAATCGCTTCTTCCTGCTCGTTGGCTGCTTCATAGATATCTATAGCCTGACCATGAGCGTTATCAGTCCAAAGTTCTTTCTTCCGTCTTGCTGTATTGCGGCTTACGACCACATTTGCAGCCTCGAGGATGGTTTTTGTGGACCTGTAGTTCTGCTCAAGCTTATAAATCTTCGCATCCGGATAATCAATCTCAAACTGAAGTATAAGCCCGACGTCTGCGCCTCTCCAACGATAAATGCTCTGGTCATCGTCTCCAACGCAGCAGATGTTTTTGTGTCCATCTGCCAGAAACTTGATGAACGTATACTGAGCCAGGTTTATGTCCTGATACTCGTCAACCATTATGTAGCGGAAACGGTCTTGATAATAGGCAAGCACCTCAGGACGCTCTTTGAACAAACGAACTGTCCAAAATATCAGGTCATCGAAGTCCAGCGCGGAGTTTTCCTTCAGTTTCTTCTCATACTGCTTGTAAATCCTGCCTACGACGTTTTCGAAATCGCCTTTGAACTTGGACGGAAATTGCTCAGAGGTAAGGAGCTTTTCCTTGGCAGAAGAAATCATCGAGAGCACCTGCCGGGGTTGGTATTTCTTCTCAGGCAGGCCCATTTGCTCGATGCACTCGTTGACAAGCGCCATTTGGTCACCGTCGTCGAAGATGGTAAAGTCTCGGGCCAGGCCGATTTGATCTCCATGCATACGGAGGATTCTGGCGCAGATAGAATGGAATGTTCCTGCCCAGATTTGCCGCGAACTATCGCCAACCAGGCTGACAATACGTTCCTTCATTTCCTTTGCTGCCTTGTTAGTGAAGGTAACAGCGAGAATATTGGATGGAGAAACGCCTTTTTCTTTTATCAGATAAGCTATTCTATATGTGAGGACTCTTGTCTTACCGCTGCCCGCACCGGCGACAACAAGTATTGGCCCTTCAGTATGTTGAACAGCCTTTTTTTGAGCCGGATTTAAACTATCGAGGATACTTCTTACTGCCATAAGACACGAAAAACGTGCGAGACAAACGCGTCCCGCACGGCTATTTGCACGTATATTATATCTCAAACGACCTCTAAATACCAGCTCAGCAAACCTTTCAAATGCGAAATGCGGAGTGCGGAATGGAGGGGAGTTACGAGTTTCGAGTGATGAGTAACGAGTATACGTCACCCTGAACTTGTTTCAGGGTCTGAATTCAGATGCCGAATCAAGTTCACTACCATCCCACAGGCCTAACCTCGGGCTAAATTTGCAATTTAGCCCGGAATGGCTGAAAGAGGGATTTGCAATCCCGGTTATTGATGTTTAGATAATTGTTCGGAATCACAGATTCCTTAGCAATATGTTCGGGAGAAATTGCAAATTTCTCCCGAGGTTGGAAAATTT
>JAKPFN010000080.1 GCA_029551395.1 Armatimonadota bacterium
ATAACGGCTTCGAAGCTCTCAGCAGGCCCAGGGAGGTAGACAATAATCTTGCTCACGGCATGGCAGTAAAGTCCACGGGTGTATTCGGTCTCTCCGAGTTTCAAAGGTCTGCCTTCTCGGGCGTTCAATGTGACAGGATCATGGTTTGCCAGCACCATCAGACACGGATCAGGCCTTACATTTGCGATTTCCCCGGTAAATTTCGCCTCAGACCAGCGCTTTGCTCTTGCCAGTTCATCTTTTGCAGGCGATACCCCAAGAATGGGCACAGCCAGAATTGCTATGGCCAGTAGACACAGAAAACTACATTGCATAACCAACAACTTCCCTTTCGATTTTATTAAAGACAGCAGAATGTTGTCTTAAGATAATCCTATATAGAGTTCTGAAGTTGTCTCAGTTTTGCCTGCATTAATGAAGCATATTTTGTCTTGAATTTTACTGATTGATGATTATGCTGGAAGTCAGAAGACGGCCTACCCAGACTTTCTGCCCTGGAAGGAGCCGCTCAGGAGTTTTTGGAGCGCTACAAATGCAAGCAGGAGGACTCCGACGGCTACTTTTGTCCACCAGGAGCTGAGAGTTCCCTGGAAGGCTATCCCGGTGTTTATTATCCCGAAGATCATCGTGCCGATCAGCGTTCCGAAAACAAAACCTGATCCGCCCTGGAGAAGCGTTCCTCCGATGACAGCGATGGCTATGGCGTCGAGTTCCATCCCAACGCCTATGCTTGGATCACCGGAAGAACCGTAGAATGTATAAACAACAGCCGCAAGCGCTGAACAGAATCCGCTGAATGCATAGACCATCAGCTTCGTCTTGCCGATAGGCAGCCCCATGAGCATGGCAGCAGGTTCGTTGCCTCCGATAGCATATAAATTCCGTCCGAACCTAGTGAAAGTAGACAGATATATACCGAACAGGACTATCCCAATGAATATAATGGCAGTCAACGGCACTCCGACCGGGCCTATGGGCACATAAAACTCCATAACCCAGTCGTAGAACCCGTTTCGGATGGAAATCGACTCCAAACTGATGATTGCAGCCAGTCCGCGAGCAAGGAACATGCCTGCCAGCGTGACAATGAACGGCTCCAGCTTGAAATAATGGATAACAGCGCCCATCAGCAGGCCGAAAATCGAACCCAATCCAAGCACAAGAGGGATAGCCGCAGCCGGATGAACCCCATACTGCTGCATAAGCACCGCAAGGAAGATACTGCACAGAGCAAGCACCGCTCCAACTGAAAGGTCGATCCCTCCTGAGATGATAACAAGCGTCATCCCGACTGCTACAATCCCCAAAAACGAGTTATCAACGAAGAAGTTCAGGAGTGTCTGAGGCGTGGCAAACCCTTCGAACTTAACAGCGCCAATGGCATAAAGCGCTATACATACAGCCGTAGTAGCCAGAAGCGGGATGTGTTTGACGGACAGTTTCATACCGGCAGCCTCCTGCGGTCGAGCAGCCTAGAGACAAAGCTTCGGAAGTATTCGGTCTGGACGAAGCAGATGATTATAACTGCTGCTGCTTTGACGATCCTCGCGTATTCC
>JAKPFN010000105.1 GCA_029551395.1 Armatimonadota bacterium
TCTTTCTGGCTCTTGTTGATATATATTGTACCTTCGGCAATATTAGCTACCGTTGCCCTTTGTTTACTGTTTTATATAAGGTTTTCTTAGCTGTTTTCTGGAACGAACTCAAGGTTTTAAGCTCAAAATTGGCACTTTGAGTTTGTTCCAGCGTTTTTCTGTATTGGTCTAGCAGTGTAAACATCTGGTTTAATGCACAAAGGTATCTGCATAATTGCAATGCTTTCCGTACGGGGACGTGCGGTAAAATACTGCCCGGCGCGAGACGGGCCGGGCAATCGGGGTGTTTTAGTATATACGTTCATAATTATAAGACAACAACTCAGCCAAAAAGTACAGAAAAAGTGGGGATATTTCAGGGATATTTATGGGAACAGGTGTTTGGAGTGCGGTCGCTTGAGACCGCTTTGTTTTTCGATTACAGCTAATCTTAATATGTTATATAGCTTTACTGTCGGCATAAAACAAAGCGGCGTCGAGCCGCCGCACTCCAGATATCTGGCAAACCGATGCATACATTTTATATACTTCGGCGCACGCTTTTTGCGCCGAAGCCCAGTTATGAATCTCAATCAACACTCGTCCGGGAAATCTGTTCCGTTATCCAAGTCAAGCATTCTTGAGTTTGTTCCGGCCTGTTTTTTTTAGCTGTTTTCTGGAACGAACTCAGGATTTTGAGCTCAAAGATGACTGTTTGAGTTTGTTCCAGCGTTTTTTCACTTCTGAGTTTTAGCCTCTATTTCAGGTGTTTTAGAATTTGCATTCATAATTATAAGACAACAACTCAGCTAAAAAGTACAGAAAAAGTGGGGATATTTCAGGGATATTTATGCGAACGGGTGTTTGTGTGGATTTGTGGGTGTTTTTCATCTGTATTTGAAACGCGAAGGACACGAAATCGGGCGAAAGGCACGAAAGGCTATAGGTGGGATGTAGGTTGTTTTTATAATCGTCCGTTATCTGCAGTGATACTTTTAAGTACGTATGATTATTCTTAATGGTCTTGAGATTTAGTGGTAGAAGAGAGCCATCATTATGTGCATCAATACATGAGTCTACAGATGAATATTCTGCATAATTACATTGCTTTCCGCACGGGGATGTGTGGTAAATCCTGCCCAGCGCGAGACGAACCGGGCAATCTGACGATAACAGTATCGAAATGTATGAATCTGATAGGATAGCTCGTTTACACCCTATACTTCCGCAAGGCGTCTAGAATTTCGGAGATGGATGCGGTTGCCAGGCAGACGGTGGAGTCTGCTGCGCCGTAGTAGACTCGGATTTCGTCGCCATTCTGTATGTGACCGCAAGGGAAGACTACGTTCGGGACTGCTCCGGCTACTTCGTAAGGCTCATAAGGCCCGAGCGCCCAGTATGGTAGTCGCGCTATCAGTCTCCTCGGGTCTTCCAGGTCCAAAAGCGCCAGCCCAACTCTATAAGTAGGGCTTCCAGCAAAGACTTTGACCCCATGAAACAGAATCAGCCAGCCTTCTTCGGTCTCTATCGGCACTGTGTTCGCTCCGACCTTGCTTCCATCCCACATCGGGCCGCCTCGCTCCATCAAAACACACCACGGCCGGCCCCAGTGGACCAAGTCGTCAGATACCGTAAGCCAGATGTGCTCGATATCGCCAGCAGCAGGTCTATGGAGCATCCAGTAATGGTCTTTTATCTTCCGTGGAAAGACAGCAGCATCTTTGTTGATAGGTGCAAGCACCAGCCCAAACCGGTTGACCGACCGAAAGTCCTCCGTAGTAGCCAAAGCGACTCCAGCACCAAACGGAGAATAAGCCGTATAGGCAATAACCCACTTGTTAAGGTCGTCCAGGTAGGTAATACGAGGATCCTCACAACCGAAAACCTCATAAGGACCTGCTCCGTTCGAAGGGGAGATCAATGGTTCGGTCTCTATCCTCCAACCGTCGACTCCATTGCGGCTCCGGGCAACTGTAAGATGGGACTTTCCTTCTAAATCCTCTACCCTAAGCAAGAGAAGGGTCTCGCCCTCGAATTCCGTTGCGCCCGGGTTGAAAACAGTGCTGCAAAGATACGGCATGTCCTTGTGAGTAATAATAGGATTGTGCGGAGATCGGATAAAAAGCTCGTTTGTTATGTGTGTCGGCCTGGACAACTTGGTTATCATAAAGGCGTGAACCTCCAGTCTACGATTGCTTGCTACCTTGATTTCATTAGACAGTTGAAATCGATAATCCTCCCATGAAAATGCGGAATGCGGAGTGCGGAATGAAGGGAGAGTTCCGAGCTTCGAGTGATGAGTGATGAGGAGGGAAGTGCCCAATTCGTCCGGAACGGATTTCCCGGACGAGTAGAACTTTCCACTTTACACTTTTCACTTTACTCTTTACTCTTTTCTCTTGCCTTGCGTGATAATTGACAGATAGACACCTATTACCTATAATTAATCTGGTATTTGCTCACACCGCGGGCTGGACACCAAGTTGGTGGTACCAGCCCATCATACATTATGGGAGGAACAGAGTGTCAAAATACCATAAATTACTGGTACTGATAATTGTTCTAGTGGCCTACGCCTCCTGGTTGGCAGTTGGCGGAGCCAAGTATGTGTTCTCCGGCCCTAAGGCGGAACTTCGCCAGGGTCTTGACCTCGCGGGCGGCGTCCGCGTTGTTCTGGAAGCAGAAGATGGTTACAAAAAAGACCTGTCTGCTGAAAAAATGAACGCTGCCAAAAAGGTTATCGCCCGACGTGTCGATAAGCTGGGAGTAACCGAACCTAAGGTTCAGGTGCAAGGGCAGGATCGAATCATCATCGAGCTTCCTGGACTAAAGGACAAGAAAAAAGCTCTGGAAGAGATCCAGCGGACTGACCGGCTTGAGTTCTACTGGATGAGAGACCTTACCACCAGAAGAAACCCCATGGGACAGTGGGAAATGCTCGATCCAGAGACAGACGCTGACGGCAATGAAGTTTATTCCTTCAGAAACAGGGCTTCACAGGAAGTCATCAAAGGTGACACCCCTGAGAATAAAGAACTGATTCTCTACAAAGTTGCCAACGCCAAGCACGATGTAAAGAACCCCGATGGAAGAGAGCCGATTCTAACAGGTGACCACCTCAAGCCTAATGCTCGCGCAACCTTGAACCAGGGACAGCCTGTTATCATGATCGAGTTCAACAAGGAAGGCGCAAAAATTTTCCGTGAGTTCACCAGGAAGCACGTTGAGGATATTCTGGCCATCTTCTGGGGCGGAGAGATTCTGACTGCCCCACGTATTAATGAAGCAATTCCTACAGGCAGTGCAATAATCTCCGGATTTGCGTCTCTTGAGGAGGCCAATCAGGTTGCACAGTCTCTTAACGCTGGTGCGCTTCCGATTCCATTCAAGATTGTTCAGCAGGATGTTGTCGAGGCAACTCTGGGTCAAGAGACAGTCAATCAGGCAAAGATGGCCGGTATCATCGGACTTATCCTGGTAGTTGTTTTCATGCTGCTTTACTACAGACTTCCAGGACTGTTGGCTGACATAGCGCTCGTTATTTATGCGCTTCTCGCATTAGGAGCGTTCAAACTCCTCAATCAGACAATGACTCTCCCTGGCCTGGCAGGTTTCATTCTGTCCATCGGTATGGCGGTTGATGCAAATATCCTGATATTCGAGCGATTAAAAGAAGAACTGCAAAGCGGTAAAACGCTGAGAGCATCTATCGATGCTGGGTTTTCAAGAGCGTTTACTGCTATTTTGGACTCTAATGTCTGCACATGGATTACTTGTGCGGTTCTTTATATGCTTGGAACAGGCACAGTCAAGAGCTTCGCCGTTACCCTTGCTCTTGGTGTAGCGTTTAGTATGTTCACTGCAATCACAGTGACCAGAACATTCCTGCACTTGATGGTAAGCATTCCGGCAGTACAGAAACCATGGCTGTTCGGGCTTAGTACATCCTGGGTTTCAAGATTGGGATGGCAGTTTAATATCATCGGCAGACGGAATATTTACCTTGCTATTAGCGGCTTGTTCATCGTCGCCAGCATAGGATTCTACATCGCTAACTTTACTATAAATGGTCATGGACTTAAGCCCGGAATCGAATTCAAGTCAGGAACATCTATCCAGGCTCAGTTCAAGAAGCCTGTAACAGTCACCGATGTCACCAAGATGATGGCTGATTTGGGTGTTAAGAGCGAAGTGCAGATATCGAAGGCAGATGGCGCCACTACAGCGTTCATAAGGACAGACCTTAATCCTACGGATGCTGCTGATTCTGCGAAGTTGACAGAGATAGAGAATACGCTGAAAGGTCAGATTGTCGAAGGCAAGACTCAGATTATGAGTGTTGGCCCTGCAATCAGTTCGGAGCTGACTTATAACGCAATCCTGGCTGTAATTCTGGCATCTGCCGCGATTATCATCTACCTGTCGTTCAGGTTTGCCATTGGAGGATTCTTGAACGGATTGAAGTTTGGTGTAACCGCTGTCGGTGCCCTGATACACGATACCATCCTTATGGTTGGACTGTTTGCAGCAACCGGTATGATACTTGGATGGGAAGTAGACACGTTGTTTGTGACTGCAGTCCTGACAATCATTGGATTTTCAGTTCACGATACCATCGTCGTATTCGATAGAATACGAGAGAATATGAGGCACAGGCTTAGAGGTGAAGACTTCAAAGCACTGTCTAACAGAAGTATTCTGCAGACATTCTCACGGTCAATCAATACTTCATTTACCCTTATCTTAACTCTAGCGGCACTAATTGCATTTGGTGGACCAATCATCAAGCAGTTCTACATTGCACTACTCTTTGGTGTTGTAATGGGAACATACTCGTCCATCTTCATTGCAAGTCCGCTTCTTGTAATTTGGGAAGGGGTTGCAGCAAGACGCAATTCCGGTGCAACTCGGCGTAAGAGCGTAGAAGACAGGCCGATGGTGTCTGCTGAGCGTGCCAAAGAACTGAAGCCTATGATGGAAGCTACAGGGATGGTACCGCCAAGCGATGATTCTGAAGAAAGCATCGAGAAAGTCATAACTGGTGACCAGGTCAAAGTCAAACCTAAGAAAAAGAAGAAAAGGTTCTAAACAACTTTTCCTGAAACTGGTATAATAGAGTATGAGAGCCTGTGAGGTGAAAGCACGGATGTGTAAACCCACAGGCTTTAATACTTTCTGAGTAACGAGTGATGGAAATGCGGAGTGCGGAATGCGGAATCCTGAGAAGACGAGGAAAACCTGAAAGTGGAGAAAGTTGGAAAGGGTGAGATTTGCTGATGTCGACCAGGATTGAGAGCAGGGGCTACGGCGTAAAACGTGCGCCGAAGCCATCTAAAGTATCTAACTTGATTAATACGTCATGCTGAACTTGATTCAGCATCTCGATTTAGATCCTGAAACAAGTTCAGGATGACGGCTAAGCAGTTCAGGATAACAGTTTTACGGTTTAGGATGATAGCTTTGTGGCTCAGAATGATGAGATACTCGTTTCTCATCACTCATCACTCGTCGCTCTACGGAATCAATAAATGTCAAAAGTAGTTTGGTCATTGCCGGAGCATGATGATGCTCTGGTAAACAATCTGGCAGAAGAGCTTGGGATAAGCGAGACGGTTGCTCGAATCCTGGTAAACCGGGGAGTGAGGACCGTATCGGATGCGCACGCCTTCATGTCACCTTCGCTTGACCAAATGCACGACCCAATGCTGCTGCCTGATATGGAAGCAGGCGTCGAACGGGTTGTCCGCGCGCTTGAGGCAAAAGAAAAAATCCTGATTCATGGGGATTATGATGTAGATGGCGTCTCTAGCACTGCGCTGCTTGTTCGGGTGTTTACCAAACTTGGGGCAAATGTAGTCCACAGGATACCTCATCGGAAGCGGGATGGCTATGATATCAAGCCATACACTGCCGAAGAAGCCAAAGCGGAAGGTGTGAGCTTGATAATAACTGCAGACTGCGGAGTAACAGCCTGCGAGACCATAGAACACGCGCAGACTCTCGGTGTTGATATTATCGTTACCGACCATCACGAACCGGGACACGAACTGCCAAAAGCAATCGCCATCATAAATCCGCACAGACATGATTCCACTTATCCGTTTTCCGAGCTTGCAGGCGTCGGTGTGGCACTGAAGTTTGCACAGGCTATCGTCCGCCGATTGGGATATGACGACCAAAGATTTGTCGAGAGATATCTGGACCTGGCGGCTTTGGGAACCATAGCGGATGTCATGCCGCTTGTTGATGAGAACCGCGTCATAGCTAAATTCGGGCTTGAGGCACTTGCAAAGAGCAAGAAATTAGGAATTCAGGCTCTGTTGAGGAAAACCGGTCTGGATGGCAAAAGGCTTACGCCTCACAGCATCGGGTTTGTGCTTGGGCCAAGGATAAATGCCGTCGGAAGGCTCGATGATGCAGCAATCGCGCTTCAACTGCTTGTGACTGGCGATGAATCTGAAGCTGATGAGCTTGTGGGGACGCTGGAAAGGCTCAACCAGGAAAGACAGACAGAACAAGCTCGGATTCTGGCCGAAGTCCAGGAAATACTGGAGCAAGAAGACCTGGACGACACGCGTGCGCTTGTGTTGTCAAAAACCGGATGGCACAGCGGAATAGTCGGCATAGTGGCAAGCAAGGTCGTCGAGCTGTATAACCGTCCGGCAATACTTCTTTCTTTGGATGAGGAAACAGGGACAGCTCATGGCTCTGCCAGAAGTATCGAGGCGTTTAATATCTTCGCAGCTTTGAACCAGTGCAGAGACCTGCTTGACCGTGTTGGGGGGCACGAACTGGCAGCAGGCGTGTCTCTCAAGGTAGACAATATCGACCAGTTCCAGGCAAAGCTGAACGAAGTAGCATCCCAGATAATCAAGCCGGAAGATATGATACCGAGGATAATGGCGGATGCCCAGATAGACCCAGATGCAGTTACCTGGAAGCTGATGAACGAGATTAGGATACTGGAACCGTTCGGGCCTGGGAACCCTGAGCCGCTGTTTATCAGCTCAGATGTAGAAACGGTAGAGTCACGCAGGGTTGGCGGTGATGGATCACATTTGAAGATGAGGGTACGCGGCACAAAAGGACTGCCGGTGGATTGTATTGCGTTTGGTTTCGGAGAGCTTGAACCAGCCGTTCAGGTTGGTCGAAAAGTTGATCTATGTTATAATATAAGGTCAAATAGTTATAATGGTCGTAACACGGTCCAATTGGCGATAAAAGATATCAGGACGGAGGAATGAGAAGCGGGGATGGAGAATAATTGTGTAACCTGGCCGCTCGATAACTTGACCATCCTCCAACTTTCTGGCATCAGAGCGCAAAGCGTATGGCAACAATTAGCGAGATAATAGAGCAGGTAAAGGGTTACAACCCGGATGCGGACACTGACCTGATAGAGCGGGCGTATCAGTTTGCAGAGCGCGCGCATGATGGTCAAACACGTCTTTCTGGAGCTCCTTACATCACCCATCTTCTTGAAACAGCACACATCCTTGCAGACCTTGAGATGGACTCGACAAGCATAGCAGCCGGACTGCTGCATGATGTAGTCGAAGACCAGGACATAACCCTGGAGACACTGGAAAGAGAGTTCAGTGAGGATATAGCCAAGCTGGTAGACGGTGTTACAAAGCTGAAACTCGCTGATTTTGAGGTGTCTTTGTCTGACGGAGAAAAACAAGAGCCAACTAAGCGCAAGCATGCCGAGTTCCAGTTCCATAGAAGCGCGGAAAACCTGCGTAAAATCTTTCTGGCGATGGCAAGAGACCTGCGGGTTATGGTCATCAAGCTGGCGGACCGCTTGCACAATATGATGACCCTTTCGGCGCTGCCTGAAGAGCGGCAGAAGAAAGTCGCAATGGAAACGCTGCAGATTTACGCGCCGCTTGCTCACAGGCTTGGGATTTGGAAGATAAAGTGGGAGCTGGAAGACCTGGCATTCAAGCATCTCCAACCTGAAGAATATGAAACGATTGCCGAAAAGGTAGCGCGCACTCGAGCTGAGCGGGAAGCTGACCTGAGTGAAGCAGTGGAAGTCCTGAAAGCAAGACTCAGCAGTGAAGGACTCGAGGCAACAATACAAGCCCGGCCAAAACACCTTTACAGCATCTATGGCAAAATGCTTCGGGAAGGGGTCGATTTCAGCGAGATTTATGACCTTTCAGCGCTCAGGGTAGTTGTAAATACGGTCTCGGATTGCTACCACGCGCTTGGAATTGTCCATGACCAGTGGATGCCTATACCTGACCGGTTCGACGACTACATAGCCAAGCCAAAATCGAACATGTATCAGTCGCTGCACACGAAGGTCATCGGGCCAAGAGGCGAGCCGCTTGAGATTCAAATCCGTACCTGGGACATGCACCGTATGGCTGAGTTTGGAATTGCTGCACATTGGCGGTATAAGGAGCAATCCAAGCCAACGGATGAGTTTGAGCGGAAGATGACATGGCTCAGGCAGCAGATATTTGACTGGCAGGCAGACATGAAGGACTCCAACGAGTTCCTGCGTTCTGTTATAGAAGACCTTTTTGATGACCAGGTGTTTGTATTTACGCCAAGGGGCGACGTTATCGACCTTCCGTCTGGTTCTACGCCTGTTGACTTTGCCTACAGGATTCACAGCGATGTTGGAACCCATTGTATAGGGGCCAAGGTCAACGGAAAGATAGTCCCACTGTCTTACAAGTTCAAGAACGGGGATATTGTAGAGATTATTACGCGCGCGAACACTCAACCCAGCCAGGACTGGCTGTCGTTCGTCAGAACAGCACATGCGCGTAACAGAATCAAGAGGTTCTTCAGAGCGCTAAACTTTACGGAAAGTGTAGCCAGAGGCAAGGAAAGTTTGGAAAAAGAGATAGACCGGCTTGGTCAGGAAGCTCATAATCTGCTGCGGCCTGAAAAACTGCTCAAGATAGCGCAAGCGCTGAATTTGCAGTCAGAGGATGACCTGCTTTCTGCAATAGGTTATGGACATGTGGCAGTTGGAACGGTCATCAATAAGTTGAAGGCTGAAGAACCTCCTGCGGACACATTGGCAGTGACCGGTAAGACTCAGGCCGTTGGAGGACCTGCTGTTGTCATTGATGGCGGAATAGACAAAGTTGCAATCAAGCTGGCAAAATGCTGCGCTCCGCTGCCTGGAGATGAAGTCATAGGTTTTGTGACCAGAGGCAAAGGGATGGCGCTCCACAGGCTGGATTGTCCAAACGTTGCCGCATACCAGCTATCTGAACCTGAACGGCTTGTAAACGTCCGATGGGGACAGTCTGATGGCGACCGTTATCAGGCGGAAATTCGGATAGAAGCACTGGACCGGGTTGGTCTGTTGAATGATATATCGGCAATATTCTCGTCATCGAATACGAACATAACTGGAGCCAAAATCAAGTCGACTGCCGATAAGAGAGCTATTATAGAGTTGACTGTGGACGTGCGTGACTTGAGTCATTTGAACAATTTGATGACCAATATCAATCGGCTATCTGATATACTGAAGATAGAACGGATTGCCGGACACCATTCTGGCAGAGCAAAGTAGAATGAAGGCTGTTGTTCAACGAGTCCAAAAGGCATCAGTCACAGTTGATGGCAGTAAGATTTCCCAGATAGGCCAAGGGTTGGCTGTTTTGCTGGGAGTCGGTAAAGGCGACAGTGACACCGATGCCATCAAGCTTGCTGACAAGATAGCAAATCTTCGGATATTCGAAGATGAACAGGGCAAGATGAACCTTTCTTTGTTGGACACAGGTGGGCAGGCGCTTGTGGTGTCTCAGTTTACACTGTATGCTGATTGCCGCAAGGGACGAAGGCCCGGTTTCGACCAGGCAGCGCCTCATGATGAGGCTGACAAGCTCTATCAGAAGTTTGTTGAATATCTGCAGAACTTGGGTGTTCCGGTGCAGACCGGTCAGTTTCAAGCTAAGATGCTCTTTGAGATACAAAACGATGGCCCGGTGACGATTCTGCTGGACAGTGCAGAGCTTGCCAGAGGCTAGCCCTATTACCGACGAGCAGCGAGTGATAATGCCGATTGAGCTTCAGAACTGGGGCGTCGGCGCAAAAAGCGTGCGCCGACGCATACAGATGTTCATGAGTATGCTCATTACTCATCATTCGTTACTCGTCACTCACTGGTCAGCTTAGAAAGGCTGATAGCCGTCAGTAACTGATGACGGTAGTAATTCGATTATGGAAGACAAACAGTTCGGACATACAGAGCGCGATGAAGCGCGGTTCGACGAGCGGATGCGTCGGAATTCGGCAACTCCAGAGGAAGAGAAGCGGGAGCCTACAGCTTATGAGCGGGCACAAATCGGCGACTGCCTTTGTGATGAAGGCCGCGTCGAAGATGCCATCATCCATTACCGCAAAGCGGTGAAAATGGAAGGAAATAATGCTCATTATAGAGAAAGGCTTGGCGATGCTTATGCTTACTCTGAGGAGTCGGTCAAGGCTGTTGGAGAGTACCGCAGGGCACTGAAGCTCAATCCCAGGCGTGCGGAGCCTCATTTCGGGCTTGCAGAAGTTTACAGACGTTATGGGAAATTGAATGCTGCGGTGGCATCTTATCGTAAAGCAGTTCAATATAACCCGCTGAATCCGTTTTATAGATATAAGCTTGGCGATGCACTTGCACAAATTGGTTTACTGGAAGAAGCCATAGTCAATCTTGAGATTGCAGTTCAAGTAACAGAGACAGATGGTTTTTATCACTTCTGGCTGGGTGATCTTTATGCCATTGCCGGAAGAATCGGTGACGCAATCATCGAAATGCAGCAGGCTACTATCTTTGCACCTAGAGACAGCTATTATAACCTGAGGTTAGGTATGCTTTACCTCCGTGCAGGTTATGTAAACGATGCTGTAAATGCACTGGAACGTGCCGTTAAACTAAAACCGCGAGACAGGGCATATCATGCAATACTGGCTGATGCTTATCAACAGCAGGGATCGGTGCGTGAAGCCATAGCGCACTACCGAAGAGCAGGCAGAATGGATGATTACGACGCCATTACTCTTGAGAAGCTGCGGCGGATGAGTGAAAAGTGAAAAGTGAAAAGTGTAAAGTATTAAATTGGGAAGTGCACTTATATCTTAGTCTGTAGGAGTTTCTCGGATAATTGTTCAGTAATCTAAACCGGAAATGAACCGCATATCCTCTAACCATTCTGCCGAAGTATGATCGAATACTACCTCAAAGAGCGCAAAGGGAGCCAATGAAAATCCACACAATACCAGTAGGCATTCTGGCTGCTAACTGCCAGATTCTCATAGATGAAGAAACGATGGAAGCTGCAATAATCGACCCGGGCGATGAAGCAGAAAAGATCGAGCAGATAATCAAATCAACAGAGGCAAAGCCAACGATGATTCTCCTGACACACGGGCATCCTGACCACTCGTTCGCTGCAGGAGAGCTGCAGAAGACTTTTGATGTGGATGTGCGGATGCATGAAGCCGATGTTCCGCAGTTTGAACGTTATCCGGACCTGGTTGCCATGTTCTATAATCCTGACAGCTATGTAAAGCCTCGGTTGGGTGAGTTTTTAAACGATGGTGACAGCATCAAGGTTGGAAACGAAGTGGTAGAGGTTATTCATACTCCAGGGCATTCTCCGGGCGGATTATGTTTCAAAGCTGGTAGTAGTGTTATAGTCGGCGACACGCTGTTTGCCGGAAGTATTGGCAGGACTGATCTTCATGGCGGATCTTACGAAGATCTAATCAGTTCCATAAAGGAGAAACTGTTGATTCTGCCTGAGGAAACGGTTATTTATCCTGGTCACGGCCCAACCTCATCAATCGGGCTGGAGAAAGAAGACAATCCACACATAGGAGAGGACATATAGATGCAGAGTATTCAGGAAAGGCTCAATTCCAGGTCAGCAGGCAGGATTCTGGACGTAGCAACAGGACAGGGAGCTGCGTTAAAGTTTCTGATTGACTCCAGCAAGGATTATGAAAGCGCAGTGGGTGTCGATATAGCAGATAGATTAATTGAAGCTGCAAAATCCCAGTTCGACGACCCCAGGATAACTTTTCAAAAGCAGTCTGCTGAAGATCTGCAGTTTGTTGACAACAGTTTCGACACGATAATCATCAACTACTCCCTGCATCATCTAAGAGACCCCAAAAAAGCGCTTTCCGAGATAAAGCGGGTGCTGAAACCAGGTGGAATGCTTATAATCAGCGAGATGCATCAGACATCTCCTACTCCACTGCAACTCACACAAATAATGTGGCATCATTTAGGTTCTGAAATCGACCAAATAATCGGGGTATGCCATAACCAGACCTTCGAGCGGGATGAATTGATCCGGTTGGTTGAAGAATCAGGGCTAGTAGTCCAGGAGATTGTCAAAGAGGACGATAACAAGCCTGTAAGTAAAGAGCAGATGGAACAGGCTGTTGATATATTGCGCCAGAGGCTGGAACAGTTAGCCGGACATCCCAGGCATGAAGAAATGAAGGTGAGGGTAGATGAAATCAGGGAGCGGCTAGACACAATAGGCTGCGCTCTACCTCCAGCATTAGTATTTCTCTGCACAAAGGCATGATGTAATAATGCCCAGTAAAAAGGCTGTGCTTTTGAGGAAAGGAGCAGCCTTTTAGAGCCAAAGACCAGTGAAAATTCGGACCTGAGGCAGCACTTGAACCGATGGATTAGAGCAGCAGCAGAACAAGCAAATATTAAGAATAATTGCTGTCAACAAACTGATTTATGCCATTTTAGCTGCACAGTTCATACTTCATACACTATAGTTTGCAATACTACTCCTTCAATATTCACAACACTAATCAACCGATTGCATGTTTTGCGGTATCATGCCAGGTTATGTGACTATGGTTTAATAGTTGTCATTTACTATCTTTAAGTTAAACAGTTATGGATAACATTCGTAAGCGCTACACCAAGCGCTCACAATTCATCGGAAAATATTCCTGCCTTCAGCAAAATACTGGTAATTATACCAGGCTAAATTTCCAATAATCCTATTGACAACAGGCTCAGCGTGTGATATTCAGTGATATACAAATCGCTTACACCGATTTAATAGTGTATTATGGCTTTACGATGCAGGCGGGCGTATGGCATCAAAAAGTGTAATAATGAGTGAGTCTCCAGTACATAAGTGACGGTCCAGGGAAACCGGAGCAAATGATGAGATTCGAATGTTCCTCCAATCTAGTAAGTAGTAACATCGAAAGTGGACAGTATTCTACAAACGTAGAAGTTCATATACCACAACGGCCAACGACGGCTGATTTACCTTCACATACAAACTGCATAGAGGTTGATTAGAGATGTTTTCAAGCAAGCTAACATTAAGTGGAGCTTGATTACAACCTGGTAAGTGCACTAGCGGTTATACCTGCTGGTGCAGCGAGAATAATGACACAACTCAACAACCGCGCAAGGTGTAGTGGCCGGTATACATTCTGATAGGCATGCCCTAATCAGTAATGTTAATCATCGCGGAAGAGAAGTGAGGTTGTCATGATGCTCGTCAAGCCAGGTAATACACCTAGTCAGGAAAGGAGGACGTAGCATTGAAACGAGTGCTAATTGCGCTGTTGTTGTTGTGTGCATTTATGGCAGTATCAGCAACAGTTTGGGCTGGAGTACTCCCGCCCGAAAAGCATCCGAGAAGACTATCTCAGGCAGTCTTTGCCAACGGTAAAGTCTACTGGGTTGGTGGTAGAGCGCTTCCCGGAGCTTCACCGATAGACATGGATCCGCTGCATCCTGAGCCAGGGCTCGAAATCGGAAAGCAGTATTTCGAGAACCGCCAGGGAGGCTTCAGCATCTATGATGTAGCTACCGACACATGGTCAGCAGCTAAATATGACCAGACTGGGCCACAGGGTCTCTCCTGGAGAGGTTCCGGTATCTGTTCTGAAGACAACTGCGGTGGTAGTGGATCATATCCCGGTGGGTCACAGACGATAGTCTATGACTATGATGATGACGGTACAAAAGAAATCTTCATCCATGGAGGTTATCCTACCTGGGATGCAGCTTTCTACTTCTACGATCCCGATATAGATACCTGGGACAGGATCTACCCGATCTGGGATCTGGCATTAGACGGACTTATGTGCCAGTATCTTGGTGTTGCTGATGTAGATGAGCGCACCGGCATTGCTTACTGCTACGGTGGTAACTACTGGGGCGCTACCAAGAATACATTTGCTTACTGCGACCTGAGAACTGGTGAGTGGACGGTCCTGCCAAAAGGTCCAGTAGAAGTACTGTTTACTGTTGGCGGAGTCGTTAACGGCAAGCTGTATGTTATAGGTGGAACACAAGATAATGTTGCTGCCAGCACAGGTATCTGGGAATATGACATTGACACAGAAACATGGACAGGTAAAGTCGCAGACTTGCTTGTCGGGGTTTCGCGTGCAACTGTAGCAAAATATAACGGTAAATTCTATGTTGTTGGTGGAAAAAACGCCGACAATTTAGATGTTACCGACATTCAGGTATTCGACCCGGTTACCAAAGTTGTAACCAAGGTTGGAGACCTTCCAGTTGCAATGAGCGAGCATGGCGCAGCCATTGATACAAATACTGGTATAATGTATGCCGGTGGCGGCAGCCATGATAATTCATACGAGAATACAACCCAGTGGTTCAAGGCCGATATAGATGTTACTCCATTGACTTGGACCGCTATGCCTGAAGATCCTGCATACTTCCCGTATGTTGACTGGGTCACTGGTGATGAGACAATCACTGGAACAGTTACACTCTTCGGCCAGCCTGTACCGAATGTTAGAGTAGGTATGACACTCAAACCGAATGCGGGCGCTGATCCTCTCTGGACAGTATACACCGATGAAAACGGCGAATACACACTTAAATCTCCGTACAACAAGCCGGGCGGCGGCAGCCATGTCTATGTAGCGCCCTGGTTGGACGGATTCAAATCAGTAGATCAGGAAGTTAACGTTCCTGCAGGCGGCACTGTGACAGTAGATTTCGCCCTGGATACACTTATCAACAAGGACATTGCACCAACTAATGTCGGATGTGCTTCTCGAAGAACATTTGCTGATGAGGGAGACAATCCTCAAGATGCGTTCGATGGCAATCCTGACACTGTTTGGTACATTGACGGGCCAAAAATGGAGTTGGCCCCTTGTATTGAGGACTATGCGATTGCTGACCTTGGGTCGAACGTTTCGATCAATGGTGTAAGCATAACCTGCAATCAATCTATATACAGGTATAGAGTTGATCTTATGCAGGGTGGAGAACCTCTGGAACAGGCTTGCTGGGAAGATCCCGCAAGTTACGGCGCTACAATCTTGACTGCTCATGTAGGCCGTGGTGGTATCCTGATTAATGAGGAGTCTCCGGTAACATACCAGATCAACTTCGCTCCAGTCAGTGTTCGCGGCGTTCGGATTTACTTCGATAAGTATAGGAACGAGCCGTGGGATCGCGGTATCAGAGACGTCAAGATTCATTCCACTACCGAACCAGGCGGTTTAATCATAGGTAAGGTTCTCAATGGAACCGCCCCGATCTACAATGCAGTGGTCCAGCTTGGTGGAATTGGATCTAACAAAGTTACTATTACTGACACAACTGGCTTCTTCAGCATATCCACAAACCCTGGAACACAGGAGTTGTATGCTGATGCTATCGGTTATGAGGCCAACATCCATAACGTTACGGTTCCGGCAAGCACTCCGTATATGTATGATGTACAGCTTACTGCTGCAGAGGAAACTGGAGTGCCGAATGGTGACTTCGAGTCGTATGATGACCCGTGGAACCCATTCCTCGCTTCATGTTGGGAACTTTACATCGATGACGGTGGTGTCAATCCTGGCATGTATGAAGGCACAAGAGACATTTCTGAAGGAGCAAATACCACTCCTGGTGGTACTGCCGGTGGATATATTACAACCGGTAACTGCAATCCAGAAGAGCCTTACTGGTATCCTGGTTGGCTGAAACCAACTGCCGGAAACTTGCTCCCTGTAGACCCGTCCAGAGTCTATAACTTCTACTTCAAAGCAAAGCAGAAGGAAGGCTGGGCGCTTGGTTTCTGGAACTTGATCTGGAGAGACGCAGAGGGTGTTGAAGTTGGCAGAGTAAGTTCTGGATGGTTCCTCCCTGACCATATGCAGTGGAGAACCTACTACTACGGTGAGTTCGATGGCGTTTACAAGCCAATGATCAGAATGCAGCCTCCAGCGGGAGCCGCATTTGCCGAGATCCAGCTTGGAATTGATGGCTGGCCGTACGACAACCTAGTAATGGTAGCGTTCAACTGGGACGACATTGTATTCGACTCGATACTTGCACCGTTCACATCGGTAGATAAGGTATCGGATGTCAAGTCTCTGGAAGACGGCACACGAATCGCTCTTACAGGCAAGCAGCTTACAGCACTGCCTGGTAATGGAGTGCCCAGTGGAGTCGCCTACATCGAAGAGACAGACCGCTATGCCGGTATCAGACTGGATATCGCTGACGTGACATTTACTGCCAACGTCGGAGATGCCATCACCTTCCAGGGTGTAGTTGCTACAACTTCTGAAGGTGAGAAGTATATCGATGTAACAGGCATAAGCGCAGTCGATAGCGAGCTTACACCAATTAAGCCGCTGGCGATGAACACCCGCTTCGCCAACACATCACTTGCCTCAGCTCTCTATGTGAAGATCTTTGGCAAGGTGACCGAACTTGGAACCAACTACTTCATCCTTGATGACGGTAGTGGAACTCCAGTCAAGGTCTATGCTCCCACACTTCCTGGCCTGAATGCCAATGT
>JAKPFN010000124.1 GCA_029551395.1 Armatimonadota bacterium
TTGCAAGCTTTAAGAACCCGTTTCTGACTCTTTGATGAAATTCTACTGACTCTGCTTCGAACCGGTTTCTATCCTGCTGGCGCTTTAGTCCTAGCTCTACAGGTACATCCAGCAGTATTGTAAGGTCAGGTTTAAGCCCGCCGGTGGCAAAATCGTTCAGGCAGCGAAGCGATTCAATATCGATACCCCTTCCATAGCCCTGGTAAGCAAAACTTGAGTCTGCATATCGGTCGGAAATAACTATCTTCCCTTCATCGATCGCAGGATTGATGATATGCCGCACATGCTGTGCCCTCGCAGCAAGATATAACAACAGCTCAGCCTCGGGAACAATTTTAGCCTTGCTGTGCAGGACGATGGCACGTATTTCCTGCGCTACAGCATCTCCGCCAGGTTCAGCAGTCAGAAGGACGTCGTAACCTCGATTCCTGAGCGTATCTGCCAGGAGCCGGACCTGGGTAGACTTCCCAGACCCTTCCGGCCCCTCTAGTGTTATGAAGAATCCTCGCCTGCTCACGGTTTGCTTATCCGTACGCGGCGGTATGGTTCCACTCCCACGCTTTCAGAGGAAAGATGCGACTTCTCCGCAAGCTGATGCTGCAGCCTGCGAATAAACCCGTTCTGCGGATTAAGTTCCTGAGGCTCGCCATATTCCAACACCCGCTCGATGGCTTCTTCAGCTTCCCGAATCGCTTCTTCTTCCTCATTCCCAGTGGCTATGTTGAATATCTCCCGCACAACATTGGCTATCTGCGTATAGGTATTGCTTCTGACCACATAGGTAGGAGTCTGTCGGCTTGATATTTCTTGAAGCTTAGCTGGTTCCTTTCGATAATGCGCCTTCAGTGCTATCACAGCATCGGCCTCTGCAGGGTCTTTGGTGATGTAACCGGGGACTCTAAGCTCTCGGATAGCCTTTTCCAACCTGTTCCTACTTACACCATAAGGAAAAACCTTCACAATGGAAGGCATAGGTCTGCCGGGTGCCGGAGCCGGATGCTCATGCTCGAGCCGGTGTACAGCCTCCTGAGGTCTGGCCTCTATCTCAGAAGGCTGCACTACCTGAACTTCACCTTCGGGGTTCCTGACCCTGATTTCAGGTCTCGGCGGATTACCCCTCAGCATTCTGTCAACAACACTCGCCACGTCATGATGTATGGCCAGCTTATCTACCTCTATAATCTCGATGATTACATCGAATGTCGGCGGAGCCTTGCGCTCAAGTACGGATTTTTGCGTACCTCTGCGCTTTGCCTCTTCATCCGAAAGCGTGACCGTTTGAATCCCACCGATGATATCCGAAAGCGTCGGGTTCAGCATCAAGTTTTCAAGCGAGTTTCCGTGAGCTGTAGCAATAAGCTGAACGCCTCGCTCGGCAATAGTCCTTGCTGCAAACGCCTCAGCCTCGGTTCCGATCTCGTCAATCACAATTACCTCAGGCATGTGGTTTTCTACAGCCTCGATCATCACCGCGTGCTGCTGGTCCGGCGTTGCAACCTGCATCCTTCTGGCTCTTCCGATAGCTGGATGTGGTATGTCTCCATCTCCGGCTATCTCGTTGGACGTATCAACGATCACTACGCGCTTCTTAAACTCATCCGAAAGGACGCGCGCAACCTCTCTCAGCTTGGTAGTCTTCCCAACTCCAGGCCGGCCGAGCATCAGAATGCTTTTACCGCTCTCGACCACATCCCGGATGATATCGATGGTTCCAAATACCGCTCGGCCTATTCGGCACGTCAGCCCGACGATGCGCCCCTGCCTGTTTCTGATTGCAGAAATGCGGTGAAGGGTCCTTTCGATACCTGCGCGGTTGTCTTTACCAAACTCGCCGACGTGCGACACAACGTAATCTATTTCTTTGGATGTTACCACTATGCCGCACATCTCGATGACCCGCATGGGAAACCGTGCCTCAGCTGGTCTTCCTAAATCGAGCACTATTTCCAGCAAGTCTTCCAGATCTTCCTGCTGCTCCAGACACTCCCTGATAGGCGGCGGCAGCACATCCAGAAGCTGTACCAAATTATCAGTTACCTGCAGCTGTGTAGCCGATATGCGCTTAACTGGCGCAGTCGCCTCACTCAATCTCACAAGCTCACCCTCTTTTGCGCTCTTGTTCACTACGACTCCAGTTCATAAAAGACTATGGCAGCAGCCGCGATGGCAGCGGTCTCACACCGGAGCACTCTTTGCCCAAGGGATGCCGTCAGCACCCCATGCTGCTGCATCAAACGCACTTCGTTCTCCTCAAACCCACCTTCCGGCCCTACAAACAGTAAGACGCTGCCTGCAGACCGGTTTTCTCTCAGTATATCCCTAAAGCTCGTCTTTTTCTCATCTTCCCATAAACAAACAGCTAAATCGAAGTTCGACACACAGGGCAAAAACTCCTCAAAAGAGTTGATTCCAGATATTTCTGGAATAACAGCCCTGCATGACTGCTCTGCAGCCTCTTTTGCTATTGTCCGCCACCGCATTAGCCGTTTGTCGATTTTATCACTCAACCCTCTAGGGACAGTCCTTGCCGTAGTAAGTATATGAAATCCACTTACCCCTAATTCTGTACCCTTTTGAATGATAAACTCAAGCTTGTCACCTTTGGGCATTGCCTGAGCTACCGACAGTTTGACCTTCGGCTCGCTTTCCACCGGGCAGGATTCAATTATTTCGCCCATAACAGAGCTTGGCGATGTTTCTGTTATCAACAGGCGAAGCATTCTTCCTGTGCCGTCGAGCGCTGATATCTGGTCTCCTTTTCCAAGACGCAAAACGCAGTAAATCTGCCTTGCATCAGGCCCGTCTATCAGCACATGATTCTCAGCTACGCACTCAGCTCTGACGAAAAATCTGTGCAAGTGTGTGCCTTTGGTCATCGTGACCTACTTTTCTACCTTCTTCATAACCAGCGCCACCCACTCATCATCCGTGCTTGTATCTGTAAGCTCGAAACCATGCTTCATAAGATGTAGGATGACCTCATCAGCCCTGGACTCGATCAACCCGGAAGCAATAAGTATTCCGCCATCCCTGGTCTTACTTTCCAGGTCAGATGTGAGCAACTTAATGGTATCAGCCGTAATGTTGGCAACAACTATATCGAACTGACCAGTGACGCTGCCAGGCGAATCAGTATTATAAACGTGAATAGTGCCCGCCATACCGTTTCGACGGACATTTTCCTCAGCAGCTTCAACTGCAACAGGATCGTTTTCTGTGGCATGGACTTCCGATGCACCAAGTTTTGCTGCAGCTATCGCAAGGACTCCCGAGCCTGTTCCAACATCCAGCACCCGCTCGCCGCCTTTTATATAATTCTGAAGCGCAAGCAGGCAAAGCTGGGTAGTTGGGTGGTTTCCTGTTCCAAACGCCATCCCTGGGTCTATTTCAACTACCACCTGCTCCGGTTCGGTTTGAACATCTTCCCAGCTTGGCTTGACCATTACCCTGCCTACCAGTACAGGCTTAAAGAACGATTTCCAGGCATTTGCCCAATCTGCCTCATCGACCGGTCTGATTGTAATCTCTCCCGGGCCGATATCCACTCCAGTCTCAGGAAGCAGCCGAATTCGGGTTCGTATTGCCTCGAGCCTGCCTTCCAATCGGTCATCCACAGGCAGATAAGCCGTAATGGTAGTATCTTCAGGAATAGGTAAGTCGGCTGACAGGTCAGCCGGGCCTGAAGCACGAACGGAGGGGCCAGTAATCGCTGCCCCTCCGCAACCTTCCTCAATTAGAATGTTGGTTACCAGGTCGGATGACTCATCCGAGACAACCGCCTTGATTTCAGCCCATCTCATCGTCCGCCTAAAGCATCCTTTACCCGCTCAAAAAATCCTTTGCCTTCTTGCTCTTCAATCGTTTCACCACGGAGTTCAGCAAACTGCCTGAGAAGATTCTTTTCTTCTTCAGAAAGCCTGGTAGGAGTCTGAACCTTCACTACAACGTTCAGATCGCCTTTACCGCGGCCTCGCAGGTCCGGTAATCCCATACCTCTGAGCGTATATATCTCGCCATGCTGCGTTCCTTCAGCAATCCGAAGGTCTTCAGTTCCGGTAAGTGTCCGAACCTTCACTACTGTGCCAAGCGCTGCCTGAGGGAATGTTATTGTTGTTTCACTCCAGATGTCGTTCCCTCGCCGCTCGAAGATTTCGTGCGGTTTTACGTGCGTGATTATATACAAATCACCCGGCGGGCCGCCTCTCAGGCCTGCTTCGCCCTCGTTTGGTACGCGGACACGCATTCCATCTTCCACACCAGCAGGAATAGTCACTGTTCTCTCGCTTGTGCGCCTTACTCTGCCTCTACCGCCGCATTCATTGCAGGGATTGGTGATAATCCGGCCTTCTCCGCCGCATCTGGGACAGGTTGTTATTCTAATCTGTGTTCCAAGGAACGTCTGCTGCTGTTGTCTAACCTGGCCTGTTCCATGACAGGTCGGACAGGTTTCAGGTTGGCTTCCCGGAGCAGCACCGGAACCATTGCAGACATCACAAGTCTCCAACCTGGTCAGCTTTATTTTGCGTTCAACGCCTGTGGAGACCTCTTCAAGCGTCAGGTCTATGTCATAACGCAGGTCGGCTCCACGTTCAGGGCCTGTCCGCTCTCTAGTGGCATAGCGAGAGCCGGTTCCTCCGCCGAAGAACATGTCGAATATGTCTCCGAAGCCGCCGAAGTCGCCGAAATCGACTGTAAACCCTCCGTAACCACCGCCGGGTGTACCATTGACCGCGCTGTGGCCGAACCGGTCATACATCGCCCGCTTTTCTGGGTCAGACAGGACTTCATACGCTTCGGTTATCTCTTTGAACCGCTCTTCTGCTTCCTTGTCTCCCGGATTGACGTCCGGATGATGCTGGCGTGCAAGCCTCCGATATGATCTTTTGATTTCCTCTGTGGATGCCGTCTTTGACACCTCGAGGACCTCATAATAATCTCTTTTTTCTGCCATTTCCGTTATGCGGTCACTTAATATACGTTAAAATTGAAGGTCTTCCTTCAATTCATTGATTTCTTATGTCTTCTACTTATCTGCATTAATAGCTGCGGTCTGTTTATAAACTTTCTCGCTGAGTGTTTCAGCCGCAGTTCTGATTGCACTGATGTCCTCACTGGCCATCGCTTGTTCCAGTTCAGATATACCGCTTTTCAGTTCCTCAACTATCTCTTTAGGTACGCGTCCGTCTGCATCCTTTATCATGCTTTCCGCGCTATAACGGACTGAATCAGCGAAATTTCGAACCTCACGCTCATCCCGGAGTCTTTTATCCTCCTTTGCGTGCGCTTCTGCTTCTCTGATTATCTGTTCTATTTCTTCTTTTTTCAATCCGGTTGAGCCGGTGATTGTTATGCTCTGTGCTTTGCCGCTTGCCTTGTCTTTGGCTGATACCTGGACTATGCCATTGGCGTCGATATCGAATGTAACTATTATCCTTGGTATCCCTCGCGGCGCTGGCTGGATTCCTTTTAGTTGGAAATTCCCAAGAAACTTATTATCCGAAGCAAGATATCTTTCGCCTTGAAAGACTTTTATATCGACTTCCTGCTGGTTATCAACAGCAGTTGTAAACTCCTGGCTCTTGGATGTTGGAATGGTGGTGTTCCGGTCTATCAAGCTCGTAAACACTCCGCCAAGAGTCTCTATTCCAAGAGACAGCGGGTTTACATCAAGCAAAACGATGTCTTTTACATCCCCTGCAAGCACTCCGCCCTGTATTGCCGCACCGGACGCAACTACTTCGTCAGGATTAAGCCCCTTGTGCGGCTCTTTGCCAAACATCCGCCTGACCAAATCCTGCACAGCAGGCATCCTTGTTGATCCGCCGACAAGAAGCACTTTGTCTATCTCTGAGAGCTTAAGCTTGGAATCTGCGATAGCCTGGTTGGTTGGAGCTACCATCCTGTCCAGCAGGTCTATGGTCAGCTCTTCGAATTTCGCTCGAGACAATTCCATGTCCAGATGCACCGGGCCATCTGCCGTAACTGAGATAAACGGCAGGCTGATACTGGTGTTCACCACAGTAGAAAGCTCTATTTTGGCCTTTTCAGCAGCCTCTCTAAGCCGCTGGTGAGCCATTTTGTCCTGGCGGAGGTCGATGCCGTGCATCTTAAGGAACTCTTCAGCAAGCCAGTTGACTATACGCTCGTCCCAATCATCTCCGCCAAGCATTGTGTCTCCACTGGTCGCTTTTACTTCAAAGACGCCTTCTCCGACTTCAAGAATGGACACATCAAACGTTCCTCCGCCGAGATCCCACACCAGGATAGTATGAATATCTTCCTTATCCATTCCATAGGCAAGCGATGCGGCGGTAGGTTCGTTTATAATCCTCACTACCTCAAGTCCGGCAATCGTGCCTGCGTCTTTGGTAGCTTGTCGTTGTGCATCCGAGAAGTAGGCAGGAACAGTAATAACAGCTTTTGTGACTGTCTCGCCAAGGAACGCTTCCGCATCGGATTTCAGTTTCTGCAGGATCATTGCTGAGATTTCCGGCGGAGAATATTCCTTGTTGTCTATCTGCACCTTGTAGTCCGTTCCCATCTTCCGTTTGATGGACGAGATGGTACGGTCGGGGTTGGTGATGGCCTGGCGCTTTGCTATTTGCCCTACGAGCCGTTCTCCCGTTTTAGAAAAACCAACTACCGATGGGCAGACTCTGCTTCCTTCAGCAGTAGAGACGACAACCGGCTCACCACCTTCCATTACCGCGATAACGGAATTGGTGGTTCCGAGGTCTATGCCAACTATTTTAGGCATCCGGCTGCGGCTCCTGTTATTCTTCTGTCTGTTCTGTTACTGTTTCCTGTGCAGCGGGTTCTTCTGTTTCCGTAGCAGGTTCTTCTTCAGTTGCTGCGGCTTCTATCTCGCCGTCAACCTCAAGAGCTTCTTCTACGGATATATTCGATTCCTCCTCGGCTGCTTCTTCTGCGCCGGGAACTCGCAGAAGTTCGGCTACTCTTGCTGCCTCATCTACAGGAGCGGGAGCCTCTGCAACCAGTTCGGCGGCCTCTGCATCCGGTGTCTCGATACCAGGTACAGCTTCAAGCTCCGGCTCTACGATTCTTGCCGGGACTTCATCATGGGACGGCACATCTGCCGTGACTTTACCGGCTGCAATCTCTTCAAGTGCTATTGTCAAAGGATTGGTTGATGTAGTTTCGATCAGCTTAGGAGCGCCTTCGCGTAACTGCTTGGCTCTTTTTGCTGCCAACACTACCAATGTGTATCTGCTTTCCACCTGCTCTGTAAGTCGGTCTGATGACGGATAGATCATTTCGGTCTAATATCACCTCATGCTGGGATTCAGCGCCGGTCGGGGATGCCGGCTAATTAATAAACTCTAAACCCTACAATTATACCGCAGGTTCCCTTTCCGGTCAACGCGAACTTGTGGCAATAACTGAGACTATTTGACAAATGAACAGATAATAGTCATATCAACGGTGGTCTAACAGCCTTATTGACTGCTTTCCAAACTGAAATATCCTGATAAAACCCGAAATTCTGCGTAAAACATAGGCTTATTGTGCTTATTTCCAGTCATAGCAGATTATAAAAGTCATTGACATAAATACGCAGGCTCATCTACTATGAAAAGAGAGTTCCGCAGGAGCATCTTCATCCTGAGATGAATACATTACTGGTCGACTTGCATGTCCGACAGGAGGTTGCACCAATTGGCTCGCAGAAGAAGACCTGAACCGGAGCGGCCGCGCCGCCGCAGAAGAAGGCTGTTGTTTTGGCAGAAAGCCGTCCTGTTTGTGTGCGTTGGCATCATCGGCTTCATCGCGTTTATTGGGCTTCGGAAGACTATCAAGCCGGTGCGGCTGGTCTGGGCCGAAAGACGGGAAGTGCTTAGGATGCAGGATGAACTGGCCCAAAAAGAGAAAACCAATCGGGAACTTAAAAACAGGCGCCAATATCTGCTTACCCCTTCAGGCACGGAAACTGAAGCCCGCAGGCTCGGTTTCGTCCGTCCAGGTGAGGTCTCAATCATCATCAGCGAAGACGAAAAAGACAAGAAACCTGATGATTCTGAAGACCCAAAGTCCAAAAAGAAGAACCGCCGCTCTGGCAACAAAAGCCACTGACCCAGGCCAGTCATCAGCAGGTATAGCAAATCATCAGGTTTGAACGGTATCCGGTGTTTTTTGCTGCTGGTTGTGCTGTTATAAGCTTATCTGCTTACCTTCCGCTTCTTTTCACCTGCCCGAAGCATCGAGAATATCACGAAATTGATTACAAGCAGCGAAAAACACAGCCACAAAGCATACCCTGTTCCCACAGAGTCACCCAGTCTGCCTATTGCTGGAGTAAAGATGGCATTGCCGAAAGACCCCATTGCAATAACTACTCCGAAGACTGTTCCTGTCCTGTTTGGATGAGCGGCTCCGACACAGCTCAGGATTGTCGGCCACATAGGCCCAAGCGCAAATCCGATCACAGTTACAATCGCTAATGCTGCAATGGGAGAGTTTACCAGAAGAAGGGCAGCCTGACTCACCGCAGCAAGAGCCAATCCCCAACGGATTATGTTTACATCTGTCCACCTTCGAGAAATCCAGGTAGCTGCAGCACGGCCAACACCCAGCCCGAGCCACATGAATGCTACGGTCGAAGCAGCAAATGCGCTGCTTGTCGCCAGGTCTTCCTTAAAGAATACTGCCAGCCAGTTGGTAAGACCGCACTCCGCTCCAACATACAGCATCAACCCTATGGACAACCAGAAAACAATCGGGTCGAACAATACTTCCCGCCAGTTGCTTTCTCCATGTGCCACTGCAAGAGGCTTTTCATACCTGATAACAGTTGCCCAGACAGCTAGAAATGCCGCAACAGCGCAGAGAACCGCAGCTCCCATAAAACCTACTCGCCAACTGATACCTGCAGCAATCAAAGCAGATATCCCAAGTGATGTAAGAATAGCCCCAACTGCAAAAACAAACTGAGACCAGTTGAGCATGGCTGTTCTGCGCGGGCCGTTGTACAGGTCGGAGATTGTTGCCATGGCTATTCCTTCGGCCAATCCACCTCCGAATCCCATCAACAGGTTTGCAGTAAACGCAACAACCAGGTTATGGGTCAACGCAAAGACAGTCGATCCTGCTGTGATAAATATACATCCCGCTGCTACTACCGGCAGCTTGCCTTTTCTGTCGGATATCCTTCCGCCGTAGATGACCGATACGCAAAATGAAGCAGCAAAAGTAAAATATAACCCTCCCAGCGTCGATTGTGATATGTTAAACGCTTTGCCAATCTCATTGATTGCAGAAGGTGTTACGAACTGTAAAACAGAATAAGCGAACAGGCTCACGAAAGCTGCAGCCGTCGCGAGCCTGCGAAAACCTGTCTCTGTTGTTGCCAAACTGCCTGTTATCCTTTCCTGCACTACTGCTGAATATAAATAGCTGCATCCAGTAGATATTGTTACCTATTATATCCTTACATCACACTGCTGTTCTCTCCTTCGGATAAAATGAACATCGACTACCAACATTTACCGATTAAGTGTATTCCGTCCTGATTCTGCACTTTCATTGAGTTGGTCTGGTATAATCTCCATGTAATTGTGGGTAGTCTCCGTTGGGGGATGATCTAACATGGAATCCAGCAAGCCGGGACCGAGGAAACTCAATAAGCGTGTTATCAAGATATTGGCTGAGACTAAAGAGGCCAGGGAGCTTTCTGACCAGACCGGAATAGATCGTGAAGGTGAACTGCTGCCTGATCCTCTGGAGGATTACCCGCCGGATTCTTTCTTGCATGTCATAAAATACCGGCGTGCATTGAAGGAACAGGATGAAGAAGATGATGAAGCAGAGCGGACTTGAACCGCTCTGCTTGCACTGGTTTATTCTGTTTTGACCTCTACTTTAGTTTCCTTTACTTCCTTTTCACCAGCATCATCCGGCTCGCCGGATGGCGGCGCGTATTTTATTACACTTGTTGGTATAGTGATATGCCAGACTCGCGTTGCTACTTGCACGGATGAATCGTCAGATGGCTCTTCCGGGTGGGCATTCAACTCAAATTGATATGTTTCCCCGTTCTTCTTGAGTTGAAGAGTCATCGGAGAGCTTTTATCAACCTCCGGGCCGGTTCTACCACCACCATTATCCAGCGCATACTGCAGGTAAGACCATTGGTCAGCACTGAGGCTGGCAGCATCAAGCCCATGGTCAGTTTTAAGGGCTTCCTGCTGGGCTTTTGTGAGAACTGCGTAAAGCCTGAGAATGTCTTTGTTTGCCATCATCTGCCATCCTACCATCCGCAGTTCCTGATCAGCAGCTATTGTCTTTGTGATCTGCAAATCTGTAAGGCAGGCTATGTCTACTATGTCATCAAAATCCAGCGCACCTTCCTTTGCAGCTTTCCGCCAATCTTCAAGCCACTCTTCCTTAACTTCCCATGTCCGCTTTTCGAACCACTTTTTGTCGATCAAAACTATCAGGTTCGCGCTCTTGTCCATAACCTTGCCGTAGAGCGTGGCAATGAGATTCAGAACATTTCCGAGTTCTTCTTCCTTTGCACTCTGGTTGTTTCCCATTGACATACCTTGCGGGAAGTGATCAGATACGAACTGCAGGTTGGCATTTTTGGCTAGATTCTCCAATAAGTCCGGAAGGTCACCATTTTTCATCTCACCCAACTTCACTTTGCGTTTCAGATCAGGATCATCTTCAGGCAGTAAGGCTTCAGGATTTTCCAACTTTTGGATCTCCTGGATCGCCTTCATCATTTCGCTTTCCATCTGATTTTCCATCTGGTTGGGTAGTTTGCCCTCAAGCATTCCTAGAAATATCTTGCCGAACACTTTGGCTATTGGACTGGTAGGGTCGAAGATGGGAATATTAGCATGCGGCGAACCTTCTGCGTGTATTTCTACCTCGCCTACGAATGCATGGGTTTCGAATCCTCCACCTGACATTCGGTTTATGTTTCTGTTAACAACTATCTTGGCGCCTGACAGGTTATCCGCCAGTTTATCAAAACCGGGCGAAAAACTTGGCTCTATACGCTGTACTAAGTCGTTCATTCCGTTTAAGAACAGGCGTACACCATCAGCAACTCCTGGCGATGCAGCAGACAAATCCAGTGTTGCTTCCCTGCCTTCCAGAATTGCTCCACGCAGTTCAGGCGAGGACTTCAGCATCTGCGTTATTCCTTTGCCCATCGGCTCTTTGGCAAAGATATAAAGAAGCGGTGATTCTTCCTTCAGCTTCTCGATTTCTTCAGGTGAAAGCGAATCAAGATTGTCCAGCGCTTCCAGGGCAGTTTCTCGTTTCTCCTTCTGCTTTCTGGCTTCCTCTTCTTTTGCCTTTTCAAGCAGGTTTGCTTGTTCATTCTTTGCCTTCAGGCTTTGGAACAGTCTGTAGGTGTATGCGCCTTCAGTACCGCCCCTTGCCCAGGTAAAATGCAGAACGTGAGCAATGAGCGTCTGCAGGTCGCGAAGCGGCATGTCTTTAACGAATATCGTGAGCTTCCTGTCTCTGACCTCCCAATCTTTTTCATTGTTGCCGCAGGTCATCTTGACCTCTGTTTTTTCAGTAAGTTCCTCTAAAACCTTATGCAGGGCCAGCCCTTTTGCTTCATAAGTTACTTTCTGATCGAGCCTGGGGTCTGCTTTTACTTCATCATCTGCTGCATAAGCTGCGCAAGCGGTTAGCAGAAGAACTGCCGCAAGCGCCAACAATCTAAAGTTCATTACCTTTCACTCCAATCCTGAAGATTCGGTGTATCATTCAATGTAATTGCCCTCTTCATTGAGATAATCGTCATACTCGCCCGGGCTTACCGGTTCTTCCTCGTAATACTCTTCTTCATAGTAGTCATCATAAACTTCATCATATTCTTCTTCGTAGTAATCCCCAAGGCAGTCTTCCAGTATACCTTTCATGCTGAAAGACCACGAATCAACTTCTTGGTACACTTCGCCTGTGTCAGGATCCGGAGGCGCATTGAGGTCTATCAAAACAAAATAATAGTATTCAAAACCAGGGTCAGGATTCTCCATATATAGAACATAGTATGGCTGATGGCTTGGGGCTTCTCTATATCCTTGACTAAGCAAATAATCAAAGTAAGGTTTCTGCTTGGACCCAAGTCTTGCTATATGAAGCCCATCTTTACTTTTCAATGCTCGTTTCTGAGAACTGTTTAAGACTGCATACAAACGAAGCAAATGCAAAGAATCTCCATCAAGTATCCAACTGAAGGGACTTAGCATGCTATCATTGTAAATACTGTATTCAAGCTGCTCGTCAGTAAGGCAGGCAATATCAACCAGATCCTCAAAACTCAGAGTTCTTTCTTCTATCATAGTCTGCCAGTCCTGGAGCCATTCCTCAGGGATTTCACAAGCTCGTTTCTCAAACCACTTTCGGTCTTCCAGAAGAACCAGTTTATCTGTTACCTTGATCTTTTTCTCAAATCTCTTCTGGATGGACTGCAGTACATCTCTCAGCTTGCCTTGTAAAGTCAAAGAAACCTGCTCAATATAGAGGTATTCAGGATAGTATCTAAAATAGTCCGATACAATCTGATACTCACCTTTTTTATGCAGTTCACCCAGCACATTACAAAGCTCATCTGGGTCTTCAGGTTCCAGCTTTATGGTCTTCTCCAGCGTTGGATCTTCCGGCAGCGGATCAATAGGCATCATTTCTGAGACTAACTGCTTCAATGCTGCCTGCAACTCCATTTCCACCTGGTTCTCCAGCAGATCGGGAGGTACTCCATCAGCCACTAAAGCCAGTGCTCGTCCTATGACCTTTCCTGCCGGGTGTTTCGCATCGATCAACGGCATCATGGCAAATGGATAACCTTCGCAGTAGACTTCAACTGTTCCGACGAAGCATTCCTCGGTTGGGTCTACATAATCAGGTTCATACATCATATCCTCATTGATGGTGATGTTTATCTCATCGAAGGAATCAATTGCACCCGGCTCATCATACGTATCATACGTGCCGGATGGGTCCATAGCTGCAGAGAACTCCACGTAGGACTCAATAAACTCCTTGGCTGCTGCACGGCCAGCCGGAGATAGTTGATGTGCATTCAATTTCAGTTCCTGGCCTTCGATCAATGCTGCACGCATCTCTGGAACTGCATTGACCAGCTTCGCCATTGCCTTACCAATCGGCTTTTTCGCCAGGAAATACATCAGAGGGTCCTCAGTCCGAAGTTTTTCCATATCTGAAGGATCTATTTTAAGCACACTGTCAAGGTCTGCAAGTGCAGCCTGCCTCCGTGCTATCAATTTTTGCTTTTCAGCTTCTTTTGCTTTTACTCTAAGCAGTTCCTCTTCTTTTCTGGCCTTGAGGTCGGCTGAAAGCTTGTAAGTATATTCTCCTTCTTTGCCACTTTGCGTCCAGGTGAAATGAAGCACATCTGCCAAGTGTTTTTGAATATCGGAGAGGGGCATATCCTTAACGAAGATGATGACCTTCCTGTCCCTGACCTGCCAATCCTTTTCATTGTTGCCGCAGGTCATAGTAACGTTGGTCTTTGCGGAGAGTTCATCCAGGACTCTATGCAGCAGTTCTCCCTTTGCCTCGTATGTTATTTTCTGATCGAGCCGGCTGTCCGGTTTGGTTTCGTCAGTGGCTTGAATATCCTCTGCTCCGGCTATCCCAGCCAGCATAATAACCAGTGCCAGCAAAATCAGATGAAGGAGTTTCAATTTTATCGCCTCCACAGATATAGATGTTTTGATGCTGATAGTTTTAACGTGAAGCGCCCCCAAATGGTGTACCCTTATGTGTAATTCAATGGATGCTGATTTCCTGCACCTGATTCAAATACCTTACCAAACAGCTTTACGTGCAAGAAAGGCCTCAGGTTGAGAAAAACATCTTGCAATTTTTAGTTTATTTAAGAAAAATATAGTAAGAATATATGTAAAGTCTCCCACATTGTAGACTTACACGACATATCAAATGTTTCATATGCCGTTGGACAGCATCTGCAGAGATTTCCGTTTCCACCATTCTGAAGCTGATCCATGCCGCCACATTGGGATCCGTCAAGACAGGATCACCGGTCACTATGGTCAACCAGTGAATATACTGCCAAACCACGCTTACTACTATTACACATATTTAGAATTTCGTTTAGATATCTGCCGATAATACACCTAGTAACACACATGGCTTCATGCAATATGCACCTTTAGTGTAACGTCGAGATCCATAGCTGGCAAGCATTATTATATGGTCTTAGCTCCTTAACCCGATCTACAGCTAGAATGCTTTTGGAACAAAATGCAACCGGTTGTAGTCGTACATAAGAATCAATGACGGCTGCTCCTGTCAGATTTTATGTGGCGCTGTGACGCCTGGCCTCCAAACCATACTTATATAGGAGTGTGAAATGAAGTACGTATGGCTCATCTTTCTAGCAGCCATCATTCCTCAGTTAGCTGTAGCGCAAGAAGCATCTCTCCCCTGGTTTACTGATGCTGACATTGCAAACAGCATAGCCTGCGGCAGTCCATCTGCTACCTTACCTGAAGCAGAAGGAACAGCAGATAAAGGCGTACTGCTTACTCAGTCAGTAGGTTTCGACGCAAAGCTCATTCAGCAATCCCGAGGAATGATCAGTTTCTGGCTCAAACCCAATTGGAATGGCGATGACGGCCTGACTCACAAGATTCTCCGCATGGGTGACCCTGATACAAATGGCATCTTAATAGAAAAATCCAACCAGGGTCTTTTGCGGTTTGTGATGACTGGTTCAGGCAAGACATCGGCGGCTCGTTTCGATGTTTCAGACTGGCAGTCAGGCAAGTGGCATCATATTGCAGTCAGTTGGAAAAATGGAAACACCCTGAACCAGCCGCTTGGAATTGCTCTCTGGATAGACAAAGTATGTGTAGATAGCTGTATTTTCACTGGAAACGCTTTCATGAACCCGTCTATAATGACGGATAAAAACGTTTACATTGGTGATACTTCATCCAATGCCATAATGGATGAGCTAATCATCAGAAAGCAGCTCACCAGCAGTAATCCAAACTGTCCCGGGCAGTTGGAACTGGTCTACAGAGACTACTTCAGGACTGCGCCTTACACCGACATCCGAATAACACATGAACCTAACCGGGTGCGTTCGGACAAGCGTGTAGTCAATGGTTGTGCCAAGCAGTTCGGCCTCCAGGCTCTGAAGGAAGGTCAGTGGGAAGACATAACCAATTTCGAAGTGCGTGCTTACTGGAACTGGAGCAACTTCGACGCAAAACCGTTCATCTCTTGGAGCACGACAAACACATCCGTAGCATCAGTGCAGGGGAACGGGCTGGTGAATGGCCGCAGCCTTGGAAACTGTAACCTGATTGCCAGCTTCAGAGGGATGACTGATACTTATAACATAGAAGTCATTTCATCTAATCAACCAGACCTGGACCTTATGTATGTCGAACGGTTGCCCCGCTATCTGCGCAATGCCACTAAGAATTGGCCGAGTGAAGGTGAGACCGTGCAATCAGTTGTACATGTCGGCAACTTCGGCTATCAGGACGTTCCGGCGGGAAGTGTAGTCAAGTTCGAGTTGATAGCGGATACAAACAACAACTTTATTGCCGATGAAGACGAGCCGGCATTCGATACCAGGACTTCCGTAATCAACCAGAAGTTAACTCCAGGCCAATCCGTGACAGTAAGTTTCTCCTGGACATGGACCATGAGTCCTGTCTTTGTAAGAGTAACTCTGGACCCGGACAACACTCTGGCAGAGGTCTGCGAAGCCAACAACCAGCGCTGCGAACTTAATATAGCAAGAGCCTACCACTGGGGATACAATGAACAGTGGTTCCGGGATGATCACCTGAACAAGAAAATCAACCTGGTCGGCTCATTCAGCGATTATGACTGGTGCAATGCAGAGGTAGACAGAATGGTGCTTGTCATGCGGGAGTCTGTCTATCCAACCACAAGCCCTGTAGGCATCAAAGACTCAATCAGAGTCGATAACTTCCAGAAAAGGCTCTACGGTACATGGGAAGATGAGACTTGGGTGAAGGAAGCTGACTACTACGATGGTGGTTTCCCTGACATGGAGCCTCAAAACAGCACCGTCATGGATATAGACCCGGCTATCGGGCATGAAATCGGCCATACAACAATCTGGCTCCCGGACCTTTACGGACATCCTCATTTTATATCGAATGTGTTCCTCAAGGATGAGCAGGGCAATCCCTACGCTGGGACAAAGCTGTATCCTGCAGTGAATAATGGGGGCACTGCGATGCTCAACTCCGGCACTTACCATTACACAGACCATCTTGGCCTCGGTTATTCTCCACTCATGGACTACTGCCACCTGTGGCTTCATCCTGCCAACGCAGGCTTTTCCAACCACATGGCGCAGTCACGCAGCGGCTTGGTTGACCACTTTGGTTACCACGTTCCCAGCCAGAATGCCATACAGGTATTCGATGTAAACGATCAGCCGCTAACCGGCGCAGCGGTATATATGTATCAGATGATCAACACTGGCCTGCCTCATACGGTCGGCGGGAAGTATATGCCTGACAGACCGAAGTTCATCGGAAACACCGATGCTAACGGTAAATATGAGATTCCGAACATCACTCATGCAACCTGGGATGACTGGGAAACGGATAATGTAGAAGGTGCTATCCACATCACCAACCCATTTGGCCGCTCAGCCACAGACCGGGCCTGGGGGCCAAGCTGGACTGTTGGGGAATACCTGCTGATCAAGATTGTGAGCGAAGGCAATGTGGAGTTCAGATTCCTGACACTGACAGACCTGAATGAAGCGTTCTACAGCGGCAAAACCGGACAGGCAACCCATAAAATCAGGACAAACCTTCCGCCAAGTTCTTCTTTCACGCCTGCAGTGCCTCCGGTCATCCCGGATGAGATAAAGGTGACGAACCTTGCCCCGGTAATCGTAGTGCCGCAGGACATTAAGGTCAATCAAGGCGGAGAACTGGTCATCGATGCCTCTAATAGCTTCGATCCAGAAGGCCAACCGCTCATCTTTAGATGGTTTGGTCCTACTGAGGCAACCGGGCCAGTGCTTCGGACAACTGCTCCAACGAGTCTTGGGGACTATGTCTACTGGCTTCTCGTGATAGACGGTTACCGATGGAGTCATGTAGAGGTAAAGGTCAAAGTTGTAGCTAACACCCTGGTCTACGGGAAGGTGACTGATGCCTCCGGCAAACCTGTTCCCTATGCAGTAGTTGGTATCAAACAAGGTCATTACGCAACAGCAGATGCAAAACACTACGCTGTAGCTGATGCAGATGGCAACTACAAGCTTCAATTCGTAGATCCAGGCACATACTATTTAGCTCCCTGGAAAGACGGCTTTGCTCCAGGCTCGGACAGAGCAGTGACGGTTGTAGCCAATCAATCTGTAAAACAGGACTTGCTGCTGACAACGCTCGCTGGCAAAAATCTTATCCAGGGTACGCAGTTGGTCAGTGCGAGCACATCGGAAGGCGGTTATACTCCTTCTAAAGCTGTTGATGGAGACCGTATTACTGCCTGGCAGACTCCATACTGGCCGGAAGATCCTTCATTCTTCTATGTAAGTCTTGGAACACCCAGAGATATAAGCGGCATTACCATCTACCGCTTCTATGAAGAAAACTCTTGGGGCAACTATTCCGATAACTACAGTATAGATGTCATGACAGCCGGTGATCCGCTTAATCCTGCATCCTGGGAGAACAATCCGAATGTACAGACAGTCTATTCGGCAGAACGTTCGACTCATGGATATCCGATAAGCCAGAACCTGGCTGCTGACCCCATTGGAATCAAATTAAACGGTGTGCTGGGTATAAGGCTCAGGTTCGAGGATAACCGATGGCCGGATATGTATGATATCCGCGAACTGGTGGTCCATTCGACTACCGATTTCAGCGGACTTGCATATGGCACGGTTAAAGACACTAGTGGAAATCTTGTTCCTGAGGCAGTAGTGCAGGTTGGAGGACCTACCAGCAACATTCTGCTCATTACGGATGCAACAGGAAGCTGGTCTTTCCCGCTTGACCCAGGCAGTTATCAGCTCTATGCTGATGCTCCAGGCCACGTAGGCAGGCTGATCAGTTTTCAGGTTCCCGGTGATGGCACACCTTACTCAAAAGACATTATCCTCCCGGCTAAATCCGAGCCTGGTTTGTATAACGGCGACTTCGAGATAGCTTCAATCCAAGATGACCGCAAGCCTGATGGCTGGGAACTCTTTATACAGACAGGCGGCAACTCGGATATGTACCGCTACGGCCGTGCAACTTACGACAATACGACACCAGGCGGAAGTGCTTGCGGTTATTTACAGGTCGGCACTAGAAATCAGTCTCTACCTTACTGGAAAGAAGGCTGGATGAAGCCTCTCAACACCCACTGGATACCTGTAAACCCGAACAGCACCTATAACTTCTACTTCAAAGCAAAGAAAACAGGCTATGCTGCTTCATTCTGGCGTCTTGTTTGGAGAAGAGCAAACGGCAGCGAGATACGGTCAGTAATCTCCCCAGGCTGGTATTGGATTCCACCCGATAACTGGTCGAGGGTCTTTGAAGGTGATTTCTCTGGAAAGAAACCTATGGTTCGTATGACTCCTCCAACCGGTGCTGCCTGGGCTGAAATCCATATTGGTTTCACAGACTGGCCGAGCGATGATGTCGGCAGAGGCGGAACGACGTTTGTCGATGATATCATCATAGATGAGTTCCAATCGAGCAGCACGGAAGTTGCAAAGATATCGGATTTGCGTCAGATTCCCGATGGTCAATCCGTAATAATCCGCAGCAGGCAGATTACTGCTCTTCCCGGCTGTGGAATCCCTGAGAACACGGCTTACATCGAGGAGTTGGACAGGTCAAGTGGTATCCGCATAGATCTTTCGGAACTCAACAATTGGTCAGCTCAAACAGGGGACACTGTTACAATTACAGGATTCCTCGCGACGTCTCAGGATGGAGAAAGATTCATCCTTGCTACCGATATGCAGCAGGCTGCTGCTACAGACCGGATCAAACCGGTGATAATGACTAATAAAGCCGCCGGAGGCAGCACCATTGGGCTTCAGTCAGGTGTATGGGATGGGTGGTTCGTCGAGAACCCAGATGGAACCAGGGAATATAAATCTCAAGAGGCAGCCGGATTGAATCCTATAGGACTTCTGGTCAAAATCTCCGGCAAGGTGAGCCAGATAGACCCGAATGGAGCCTACTTCTACATTGATGATGGCGCCAGAGTGGATGATGGAACCTATACCGGCGGTGACTGGAACTACGGTATCAGAATAGCTCTTGATGGAAGGAACTACACCAAAGGCAAGTTCCTGACCATAACAGGAGTCGTATCCTGCTTCCGCCACACTGATGGCAAGCTTAGAAGACTGATAAGACCGGTTTTGGTAGAGCAGGAGCAGTAACACTAAAACAACAAAGGGGCGGCTCACTGGCCGCCCCTTTAAGGTAATTCTAAGTCTACAACCGCTTCCCGAATCCTGTTCCGGGCACATCCCAGTTTTTGGTATAGTCCCATTCATTCGGTGATGGCTCGCCTGTGCGCAGCTTAATCTGCCGCTTGAAGGTATATTCATCCTTATAGCCCAGATTATAGGCCAGGTTCGGGTCGGTTATCTCTTCAAACAGGAAGTAATGCTGTCCTTTATAAGTCACTCTGACCAGAACAACGCTGTTTGAGAACCCGTAGGTGTGGCGGATGCGTCCATCCTCTGCGAACATAGTCTTATCTAAGACCACTCGGCCTTCGGCATCTGTTCTTGCCTTAACTCCTGGTGTGTCCTCGTAGACCTTGGTATACCAGTCTTTGCCTGTACCTCGCGCTCGATACACCCAAATATCCGCATCAGCCAACGGATTGCCTTCCGTATCGAAGAACTGATAAATAAGCCGCTCAGGGATTTCCTGCAGGAACTCTCCGATGGTCGCAGGAGCGTTGCAGTTGCCGCCGCGGGCACGTTTGCCGGCTACGCGGTTCCAGCACATCGTCTCATACACGCTGTAGTACCAGTAATCGCTCGCCATCTGCCCTGGATACTTGCACCGGTGCTGTATGTCCTTATCAAGCGGCATGTAACGGCCAAGAATAGGCCCTTTTTCATCCGTTATCTTGATATTTCGTTTGGTTAGGTCATCTCCGACACCGGAATGCACGTTGAACCCATAGGAATCGACCAGATAACGCGCGTGACCCATCTCATGAATGTAGCCAAGCCCACACCAGAATGGTGGGTCTATCTTCCGGTTCTCAACTGAGCCATCTTCAAGCGCCTTGATTGCCTTTTCAGGAGACCACCAGTGCTTTTCATCAACAATTGTCCCAACGCTGATGTCACCGGATTCATGTCCCCACTGCATATCTATTGTCTTGTCTCGCAGGTCTGGATTGTTGGACGGCAGTCCTCCTGCAAGCGGCAGGGCGAAGTCTGGGACGATTACCAGCTTGTCCAGGCGCACTCGCTCGACGATTCCGTTCGGAAACTCCTCATAAACAGCCTCTTCGAACATCTTGTTCCACTGCCGCATCATCCTCTGAGACCATCCTGCAAAGCTGTTCGAGTCGTTTGTCGGCAGCCTGTGCTGATGTTCGTGGAAGAATTCCCAAAGCGACTGCTCCACCCAGAAGCCTACGGTGACGGCATTAGTCTGGATGGTAATTGAATTGTTTACATCAATCAGCTCTTTCAGCGGCTTTACAGGTTTCACGGTAAACGATAAATCGTGCCTTGTCTGTTCCCATTTCCAGGGCAGGTCTATAGCTTTTGCCCAGGTGTTCGGCGGCCCGACAGGAATAGTTGCCTCACCGGTCTTGATGACCTTTCCATCCAGCTTCCACTCGTATTTAACGTTTACAGGCTCTTTTCCCCAGTTATAGACATGTGCGCGCCATGTTACATTGCTTCCAGGTTCAGGCCAGCCGCCGTTCGGCCCGTCGAAGTCTATCCGCGGCAGCCGCTCGATGTACCACACATCGATATCAGGCTCGCGGTTCTTGATTTCTCGTTTTGTGCCTTCGATGATGAATGTATGCTTATAATCCCCATACTGAGCGGCCAGCTTATGCTCTCCAACTTTTTTAACAAGGAATTCGCCCTTGTTTTCCCCGAAGGGCACGATTCCATCATCCAGTGTCTGCCACACGACATCATTGTCGATATCTATCTCAGCCTCTCCTGCAGCGGCTCTTGCCTTGAATACAACTACTGTGTAGATAGGCTTGGTGAGTTTGCCTGTAACCTCTTCCAGTTTGGTGTCATCACGCCTGTCAGTCAACTGAAGGATGCGGAGCTTATCAGCTTTTGTTGGTTTGCAGAACTGCCAGTCCAGGATGTGAACGTAGTCATCTCCTTCCATCCGGCGGACTTCCAGCTCAAACGCCTTCGCAGTGACCGGCTTGTCCAGCTTTCTTTCAATCCTGCCTTTTGGGGAATCCTGGTCCTTGAACAGAGTCTTGTATGACCCTGACTTGGCCCTCAGGTCTGCAATACTGTCTGCCATAGACACAGACCAGATGTGCCTGCAGTCTATCAACAGGATGCGCAGGTAGTCGAACGTCACAGGCTCAGTAAATTCAACCCGGATATAAGCTGGATTTATCGATGGAGTGCGGATGAGGGTCTTTTCGCTTGCATCGAATACGTCTTTTGGCTCTCCGATGTCCAGCTCGGTCGATTCAACTACTGCGATTTTGTCAACAACCGGAATCGGGAGATAGACTGTCTCAGCAGCCTGCACAAGCGGTGCAAGCAGGCATAAAACGACAAGAACAACGAGATGTGTGAAGGCTTTCACGATTGATATTCCTCTGCTATCTGTTTTAGGAGCCTACCAGGGTGAAAACACGGAGTAATTCTTACAACTACAGTGTATATTGCCACCCAAAGACAGTCAAGGGAAAAGGGAGAAGTTGCGAGTGATGAGTGACGAGTTTCGAGTAATGAGTAACAAGTAACGAGTACCCCATCACCTCGAACAGTAATGTTATTCTGAACTGTAATGTCACTCTGAACTTGTTTCAGAGTCTAAAACCAGAGATGCCGAATCAAGTTCACTACCATCCCACAGGCTGAGGAGATTTGCATAAAGAAACAGGTTCATTGTATCCTTGTCTTCAAGCCAAAAAAGAGAGGATATGAACAATGAACCCGTCAAAACACAGTCTAACAGTATTAGCGCAGATTTTC
>JAKPFN010000125.1 GCA_029551395.1 Armatimonadota bacterium
TCGTTTCCTCAGCCGAAGCAGATGAATCAGTTATATACCCGCCTATTGACTGACATATCCGAGTTGCTTCATCATAGGCCTGTTGGAAATCCTTGACCTCAAGTGTTAAGTTCGCTGTCCGAATGACAAGCAATGAAGCAACTGTACTGGATTTAACAGGCACTCTTGCTTTGGATGGACTCACTCTGTCTGGTTGATATTCGTCTGCATGCCTTTCTGAAGACGACGGAACCGGCGCTGGCACTGAACCTTCGAGCCGCTTCGAATCAACATCTTTAGGCACAAAAGAACCTGCCACTTCTTTATGGTTCGCTTCTAATCTCGATTCTGGTATCCCTACCATCATCTCTCTTCTGGAAGATAGCCTATATTCGTTAAACGCAAATGCTGCAATTATAACAAGCGGTATCATTGCAACAGCAAACTTCATTCTTCCTGATAACCGTCTGGTAGGAGCCGGAGTAGACGCCGTTTGAGCATCCAGCCTTGCTTGAACTCGCTGCCTAAATCCTGATGGAACTTCAACTCCTGCAACGCCTTTTAGGACCTCAGTTAGCTCTTTCATAGCTTTATGCTCCTCTCTGCATTCTACACAGACGGCAAGATGGCGCGCTACCCTCCAGCGGGCAACAAATCCAAGCTCGCCGTCAATGTAGGCCTTTAAATCGCTTCTGATCTTTTGACACTTCATCTTTCTAACCCGCTTTCGGCAGCATGCTCTTTGAGCAATTCCCTCAGCCTGACAAACGCATGCGACAACCTGGACTTAACCGTCCCTACAGGACAGCCAAGAACCTCAGAACATTCCTGATATGTCAGGCCAAGCAACTCGTGCAGTACCACAACATCCCGATGGATGACTGGCAATGACTGAATAGCAGCATCGACATCGCTTTTTAGCTGGTTCTTGACAGCCAAAGTGACTGGATCGTCAGATGGATCGGCTTTATACTCTGCAATATCGTCCTCTAATGACACCAATTCTGGCCGTTTCCTGCGCCGATGCTCAAGACAGACATTAGCAGCCACTCTGTAGACCCAAGTAGACAGAGCCGATTTGCCACGGAAGCTGCCAATGGACTTACATATCTCAATCAGCGCATCCTGTGCAACATCCTCTGCGTCTCTGGTTCCAACCATCCGACATGCCAGGTTATAGACCCTGGATTCGTAGGCATCGAGAATCGCTTCAAATGCCTTGCGGTTTCCGGCCTGAGCCTCTTTAACTAGTTGTCGCTCATTTTGCAAGATATTCATCTACAGTGGGAACGGAAGGAATCACGAACGGAACGTGCAGAAGGGTCGTTTTCCTTCCATTCCCAACTTCCACCCGTTCGTCGGATTCCCCTCTGCTATTTTGTTTGTTGCATACCGAGGGTAAAAGGTTCACATCAGGTCCTGTAACAGATAATTTTTACTGGAAAGAAGAAACAGGTGCAGCAAAAACAACAAGGCATCGAATGGAGAATGATGTTATCAAACTCTATCGATGCCTTCTATGCGCCGTGCTATTCAAGAGTCAAAGAAATATACTGCACCTAACCTAACGATTCTATAGGCTGGAGACCTGCGCTTCTGGCTGCAGCTTCTATAGCTTCGAGGTTATCTCCCTTTACTACGAATGCAGCACGTTTTCCACGCTCTAAAATGCAGCCATAAGCATCTGTAACATTTAGATTGGCTGCTTCAAGCGCTTTTGCAAGTTTCAATAGTCCACCCGGCATATCCTGAATCTCAATACAAGCCACTTTTGTTATTGCAACAGTCATATTAGCTGCTGAAAGCACTTCCCAAGCTCTATCAGGCTCAGATGTAAGAATTTTGAGCACTCCGAACTGACCATCATCAGCTACCTCAATTGCAAGAATATCTATCTCCGCACCACCGAGCAGTTCGGCTATGTGAGATAACTTTCCGGGCTTGTTCTCAACAAAAACACTGACCTCATTGTACATAGTGTTACACTCCTCGCTCGTCAATAACTCTTTTAGCTTTTCCTTCACTTACAGGAAGACTTCCCGGCTCCATTACCTCCACACCTACATTGAAACCAACCTGATCCTTCAACTGGTGCTGGAGTTCGGTCCGCCGGTACCGTAGTGTATCAATTGAACCATCAAATGCGCCTGGTGCGATTTCTACCTTTACTACCATCTGATCCAGTGACTCTTTCCTTGTCAGGTAAATGACGTAGTTCCCGCCTATCCATGAGTGCTGCATAATCACTTCTTCTATTTGACTCGGGAAAACATTCACCCCACGGACGATCAACATATCATCAGACCGACCGAGCATCCTTGCCAATCTGATGTGTTTCCTGCTGCAAGGACATTCATCTGGTAGAACTCTGGTGAGATCTCTGGTCCTATAGCGGATGATCGGCATTGCCTTTCTCCGAAGCGTTGTCAATACCAACTCCCCTACTTCACCTTCGGCTACAGGCTGAAGCGTCTCCGGATTGATAACCTCCACCAGATAACTGTCTTCCCAAACATGCATCCCATTTTGATAAGGGCATTCAAAACCTACACCTGGACCATTCATCTCACTCAGACCGTAGCTGTTAAATGCTGTAAAACCGTAAAGATCCTGGAGTTTCAAGCGCATTTCTTCCGAATAAGGTTCTGCGCCAAGAACGGCTATTTTAATGCCTAGACTTCGGGGATCATCACCATCTTGAACCATCCGTTCAGCCACATGCATAGCATAACTGGGTGTAGCGTGAATGACATTGACTCCAAAATCTCTGATTAACATAATCTGACGAGTCGTATTACCTGCACCAGCAGGAATTACCCACATACCCAGCCTTTCAGCGCCGTAATGCAGCCCAAGACCACCTGTAAACAGGCCGTAACCTGTCATATTCTGAAAAACATCGTTTGCTGTAGCCCCAGCCATTGCCAGACAACGTGCCATTAGCTCAGACCAGTTATCTATATCTTCCTGAGAATGAAAAATAGCTGTTGGTTTACCAGTCGTTCCGCTAGAAGTATGCATTCTAACAACTTCCATTGGAGACACAGCCAGCATTCCGGTTGGATAGCTTAGCCGAAGGTCTTCTTTAGTGGTGAAAGGCAGCTTTACAATATCATCCCGGCTTTTAATGTCATTGACATCAAGCCCGTTCTCTTTAAACTTGTTCGAATAATATTGCGATTGCGCCGCACGTGCAACAGTGCGAATTAATGCTTTGGATTGGAATGATTCCAGCTCATTCCGGGGCATTTGCTCATAAAAAGTACCTGTTTTGTCTACTCCATCAATCATTACATCTCTCGCCCAATTAGCCATTTATCTTGTATTGTTCAGCCTCAGGACAACTCCCTACTCTATTGATAATCAACCGAGATTAATACCTGGCTATTACTAAAGCCAATCTTTTCTCTTGAACCACCATAACATACCTGCGGTTATTGCAAGCATAAGCAGCAGCATATTCCGAAAAGCGTTGGGACTTGTAAGCCAGGGAAGATGAGTGAAGTTCATCCCATAAAATCCGGTTATCAGCGCCAATGTCATTAATATTGTAGCAGCTATCGTTAGTACTTTGACAATCTCATTCAGTCTATTCGAAACGCTGGAAAGATAAATATCCATTGTTCCGCTTAATATTTCTCTTACTGTATCCAGCATATCAAATATACGGATCATTCTGTTATAGGTATCCTGAAAGTAGATTTTATTTTCACCTTCGATAAACGGAAAATCGCGCCTGGAGAGTTCATTGAGTATATCTCGCTGTGGACCAAGCAGCTTGCGAAGCTCATACCCATGCCTTTTCAGTAAAAACAACTCCTTCATCAATTCTTTGTCTGCCTTTTCTATCATTTCATCTTCCAGGCGGTCTGCACTATCATCGAGACTCTCAATGATCGGATAATATGTCTCCACAAGGTCTTCTGTTATAAGATAGACTGCATACATTGGCCCTCGATCACAGATGGATGGATTTTGCAGATAATCATTAAGCGCTTCCTGTACTGCACTGCTTGCTGAATCTCTACTGACTGTTATTACCCAGTTTGCTCCAGCAAAAAGATGCAGTTCTGCACCACGATATCCATTGGCTCCACCTTTCTTGATCACTGTCAGGTTGATATAAAAGTGGTCTGAAAACTCATAAAGGTGCGGCCTGCGATAGCGGTCCAAACAGGATTCGATTGCTACAGGATGCAAATTGAACAGTTGTGCTAAGTGGTCTAGTTCATCACGTTTGGCAGATCTGACATCAGCCCATAAAAGGCAACTGGCTTCTTTCATCTGAGATTGCCATTCTTCAAGAGGCACATCCTCTTTTATGCCTTCTTTGGAAAAGAGATAGACTTTTACCATAAGAGCCAACCCTTTTGAATAATTCACCAAACCTCTGGTAGATTAAGCTTTTACCATATATCAACGTGATAATACATTATGGTAGTAAGAGGCAAATGAATCAAACATGTCAGGCAATAAAATAAATCTTCTCTTATACATAGCTGTTTCTGAGGTTGATGATGTACGACAATGAGGATTTATCAATAAATATGCCTTTGAGGAGTGAACATAAGTGCGCACTCCTTAAAGATGGAAGCCAATGCTGCTAACATTACTTAGCTTTATATTTCATCATACTGAAACTCAATATCGTTATTTAATCTGCTCTGAAGGCTGTTTTACAGACATTCCAAGATGAGCGCGCAGCTTATTCTTCCCAACCCAAAGCGATGTACGCAACAGGTTCGATTTCATATACGGCACAACTGTGCAACTCATCCAACACGGAGATGGACAACCCTTTGTTCGTATTTCCTCCCTGAACTTTTCTGCTTCCTCACCGTTCCATATCTCATCGAATGTCTGCTCTCGCAGATTGCCCAATTTCCTGTTTAGGACCATGTCCGGGAAAATATCCCCTGCTGGATTCATCCAGAAAAACTCCTTTGCTGCACCACAGGGAATTTTTCTCTGTCCAGTAAATGCATGGTAACAGACTCCGGCTCCATAATATGCCCTGAACCATTTTTTAGCCTTTTGGCTTTTTAGATCACGCATTATCATTCCATTGATCTGTTTTTCGAACAGCTCTTTGTCATGAATTGCATCGTTAGGATTGCCAAAGTAGATTTCTGAGTTGTGCGCTATGCCGCAAAATACAAAATCTACTCCCAACTTCTCTGCGAGCGAGTAAACATCTAAAAGCTGGTCAATACTCTTGTTAGAACCTGTAAATGCAAGTCCAAGGTCAGTTATGCCAAGTCCCTTCAGCATCTTGATTGTTCCCATCGACCGCTGGAAGGCTCCTGGTATACCCATAACCTCATCATGTCGTTCTTCAATACCGTGTATGGATATCCGAATTGCTAAATTCGACTGTGTTTTCTCAAGAAGCTCCCTTACCCGCTTTTCGATTAATGGAGTTGCCAGTCCATTGCAGGAGAATACCAATCTAGGATGTCCGCATGTCTTGTTGATTATACTGACAATCTCCGTCAGGTCATCTCTCAAGAATGGTTCTCCACCAGTCATATTTATGTTTTTGATGCTGGATGGCAGCTTTGCAAAATGTTCCGGTTCTATCTCAGCCTGATTAGGGAGTTGCCAAATATCGCACATTATGCATTTGCTGTTACATCGGAAGGTAATGGCCAATATG
>JAKPFN010000134.1 GCA_029551395.1 Armatimonadota bacterium
ATCAGTTCATCAGAGCTGAAGTAGAATTCTATGTCAATCAGAAATCTCATTACTAATTGCATAACAGCTATCGAGGTAGAAATCGGTGCTGCTTTATCCGGCAAAGCGTCTGAAAGAACCATCAAGATTTTCAACGGTCAGCATCTCAGAGCCGCTGATCAGATGCACATCTACCAATTTGCCGTAGCACACCATTTACGTGCCAACTACGATGATGCACCAGTGATTATTAGTATTGGTGGTAATCGAATTAATGGCAACGTAGTAGGTTTAGGTGAATTCGATGTTACTGTAGCTTTAGAGGATTATCTCGGGAAATATATAGCTGAAGCCGCGCTAATCATCGATCTCACTTTCATTCTAAAAGCCCTACAGGAGAAGTTGACGGAAAAATCCGATATTCTGGAGGGTTCCAAGGTAGTTAGACGTGTGTTTGGATTTGATTCTCCGCGAATTACTGATGGACCACTCCGAGTAAAGTCTGCAAAACTAAATGCCCATCAGGAAAAGGCTCTTCGCCATAGTGTTCATAGTGACTTTTTGATGGTCTGGGGACCGCCGGGTACTGGAAAGACACATGTGTTAGGCCAGTTCTTGATCGAGCAAGCTTTACTCGGCAGGACTACTCTCTTGGTATCAAATACTAACGTTGCTGTAGATCAAGCGGTAGGCAAGTTTCTACAGCTATCGAAAGGTAATAGGGAGCTAGCGCCACATTTTAAAGCTGGTAGATTTGTACGGGTGGGTGTACCACAGATTGACGATGCATCTTCTCTTACTCTCGACAAAGTACTTGCTGATGTTAATGCCGAAGTTCTTACGCTTTTATCCAGTAAACGGGCAAAATTATTAGACCTGGAATCTCGTGTAACAGAGGTGACAGAACAGCTTGATGTTCTTCGTAGACTTCAAGCTGTGCAGACCGAATTGTCGGAACTCCAGCACGATAAGGATGTTGCAGATAACTCACTTACAGCTTTGAATACCAAAAGAAAGAGCGTCAGCATTGAGCTAGATAGAATCAAAACTCAAATTGCTGAGTCTGCGGGAAAGCGTGGTCTCGGAAAAATGTTAGCTTCGATTTCTTTGGGAAAGCTACACAAGAAAGCAGATGATCTTGCAAAAGAATCTGTAAATATCGAGTTGGATATCACGAGAACCGTCACGCAATTAGATACTGCCTTGTCAGAACTAGAGCAGAAACATGCTGATGTAAAGGTGGATGAGAGAAAAGCAAAGAAAGCTGGAATTTCCTTTAGTGACTATACAGCACTGGAGACAAAGAAGCATCGGTACGCAATCGATATTGACACTCTAAAGACAGAGATATCCGAGCTAGAAACAAAGCTCCAGGGAATACGCAACAAGGTTGTACAGGATGCCCTCCTCATTGCTTGTACTTGTGCAAAAAGCGTGCTGGACAAAGCCATCAGTGCTAGAAGCTTTGATACAGTTGTTATAGATGAAGGAAGTATGGTTTCAATGCCTCAGATTCTTTGGAGTGCAGGTTTAGCTGACTCTAGGCTCATAGTCTTTGGTGATTTTCGGCAATTACCGCCTATCAGTGTGATCGACGATAAAAAGAACCCAGAGAAAAGTGAGAAAAAGAGAATTATGACCTCGTCAATATTCGAGCATCACGGGCTTGGTGGTTCTGATAATTTAAAAAGTGATCCCTGCGTTGTTATGCTGGAGTTGCAATACAGGATGCAAGATAGTATCTGCAAGTTGGTTGCAGGACCGATGTATGATGGTAGATTGAAGACAGATCCATCCGTTCCATCCCAAGAATCTAATTCGCTGTATTTAGTCGATACTTCTACTTTCAATGCCTGGAGTGATAAAACAGAAGGATTCTCATGGTTCAACTGGCATCATGCATTTGTTGTAGTAGAGCTTGTACGTAAACTTATTAAGGAAAATTCAGATCAAGAAATAACAGTACTTACACCGTATTTAGCACAAGTAGAGCTTATCCGATCACTTCTCAGTGAAGCCAAGATAGATGGCATCGCGGTTTCAACAGTATGGCGAGCGCAAGGAAGTGAGTCAAAATGTATCATATTTGACACTGTTTGTGCTCCTCCTTTTGAAGCTCCCGGAAAATGGTTCAGAGATCCTGCTGGTGATTATGAAGGTGCAAGGCTGCTCAATGTGGCAGTAACTAGAGCTAAGAACAAGCTGTATCTTATAGCGCATTCCGATTACTTAAATCGAGCTGCCGATGAGGGAGCTTTCTCCAAACACATTTTAAACATCTTCGAGAGAACTGCAACGATTATTGATTCCACTGATCTATCCCGCGATGTATTACCGGATAAACCTCTGCGAAATGGCGCTTACCCCATAGGTTCTTTTCCTGCCGGACATATTGCACTATTTACTGATCAGGACTTTATAATGGCCTTTGCACACGACCTACAACAGATGCCTGCATGTAGCACAATCACTATTTTTAGCCCTTTCTTAAACAGTAAATCGGTGGCATACTGGGGTCCGCATCTGCGAGATTGTATTCAGAGAGGTTGTTGTGTTGAGATATTCACAAGAAAACTTAATGGGAAAAAGACTTTATTTTTTGAAGGCGAGGATGTAATTAAGAATCTTATTGAGGAATTGGAAAGATTAGGTGCATACGTAGGTTTTGATAACTACATGAAAGGACAAAGGCCAATGCACCATAAACTAGCTTTGCTCAGATTTCCACCGGAACATACCATAGAGCCAATTGTTTGGAAAGGAAGCATGAATGTACTCGGCCATCACTCAAGCGAAGAATTAATGGACCGTATGCAATCCCAGGAGATATACAATAGAGTCAGCAGCCTTTTAAAGCTCAACCAACAACAGGATAGACTCCGAAGCATGAAATTGGTTGCACAGCTTGAGAAAATTCTTCAGCAGCGGCTAGGTGCGGTCTGTCCCACTCATAGCTTACCAATGCGTTTACGATGCAGCCGAGGTCGTGGGAAAGGAACATCTTACTTTATGGGTTGCCCAGCATATCCGAAATGCAACAATACCGTAAATGTAGATACCAATGCTCTCAATACGGCATTTAAAGTCATCAATGCATGTTGCACAAACGATGGTTGTGACAGCCCTATCGAAGCGAGAAGAGGTCGATATAGTATCTACATTAAATGCACATCCGGTCATTCGGTTAACCTACTTCCCTAGTACCCTTACATATGCTTTTTATATGCTACTCTTAGGAAATGGCTAGATACTTGACAGCCGATTCCATAAAGCAATATGGAAAATAGTTAGAGCGAGCAGACTATTGACAACTTTATAGCTACAATATACACTTGGGTGAATGACTCATCTGTGAGCGTTTGAATGCAGTTGTAACCTGTGTGATCAGGCTGGTTCTAAAGAAAGCTGACTGAGTGAAGAAGGAATTACTCTTAGTTTGCCTCCTAAATTTTTGGTGCTCGGATTTGATGAAGGAAGGAAACTTTCCGTAGGGGTAGTTACAGTCCGTATTATGCATCCTTAGTATACACGAGACTCCTTTAGCTTGAGTGATATTCTATGGCAGTGATTGGTTGGATAATCTGGACAAGTTGTGTGCTTTTTTTTCTGATTCATCTACTATTGGCAGTTAATAGTTCAGACGGAGGCACCCGTATACTTGCTAAGCGTTATGCCATACTATTAGTAATTGGCCTAACTCTTACTGCCATAGGACCGTTCTCGAAGTTCCACCTGTTATGGTGGGCACCCGCAATGTGGTGTTTGAATCTAATCTACTTTTGGATAAGCTTCCAATGTGCTGCGGCAAAATTTGTTGAGCAGCTAAGTGATACGGAACCTTCAGAGAAAGACTCCCTAATTCGCTAAGTAGCCCTATATGCATTAATTTATGCAGTGCAATTATGGATTTGTACTAGGTTGCACACCTACCCAAATTTAATATGTATTAATGTGCTTCGGCTACAAGCACTAATGTATGTATTGGCTTGCCAGATTTTTGAACATGCATCTGGAGTCCGACGGCTCTCCGCTGCTTTATCTTCCGACTACAGATGTCCTTATGAAATACAATGCTAAGCTATCAATATAAAACAAAGCGGTCTCAAGCGACCGCACTCCAAACACCTGTTCCCATAAATATCCCAAAAATACCCCCGCTTTCTCCGTACTTTTTGGCTGAGTTGTTGTCTTATAATTATGAACAATAAATTCCAAAACACCCTGAAATAGAGGCTAAAATCGATAGATAAAAAAACGCCGGAACAAACTCAAGAAAGGAAAGGAAGCACTATCCGACAAAAGGTACAAACCAGTATCCATCCACCATCTGTGAAATCAAGATATCTGCGAAATCTGCGGTTCAAGAAAGGAGCGTAATAAAAACTACGCAAAGCGCAATACTTTACACTTTACCCTGTACCTCGCGTGGTGACAATGTCGTTAGAGGCAGCCCACTGGTTGATATCTCGCTTGTTGATTGCTGCTGCCATCAGGTCAGGGAACAGGTCTGGAGTGCGGCGGCTCGACGCCGCTTTGTTTTACGCCGAAGTCAAGCTATATAACATATAAGATTAGCTGTAATCGAAAAACAAAGCGGTCTCAAGCGACCGCACTCCAAACACCTGTTCCCATAAATATCCCAAAAATATCCCCGCTTTTTCCGTACTTTTTGGCTGAGTTGTTGTCTTATAATTATGGACAACAAATATTTTGATGGTTAGGGATCTACTCACCAAGTAACATCTCATAACAGAGTCAAAAAAAAACCTTGTATACAGTAGTAAACAAAGATCAATGGTAGCTAATATTGCCGAAGGTACAATATATCAACAAGAGCCAAAAAGAGAACAGACTCAAGAAAGGCAAAAAGGAAGGAGTGCAATAAAAAACATGCAAAACGAAACCATTTCCACGCTCATGAGCCACTATCGCAATCTCAGATCAAGCTCATTTCACACCTATTTCGTTTTACCAAAACCGTTAAATTCAGCATTTTTAAAGGAGGCGCTTCCCTCCTCATCACTCATCACTCGCAACTCGAAACTTTCCCTTCATTCCGCACTCCGCAGCGCTTTCCCCGGCCACCCAGCCGGTTGAAAACGCTGCCTGGAGGTTGTATCCGCCGGTGGTGGCATCTATGTCTATCACCTCACCGACAAAATACAGCCCCTTGACCAGTCTGGACTCCATCGTTTTGGGGTTTATCTCTTTGATATCGACTCCGCCTGCGGTGACAATCGCCTCGTCAGGCGGCCTTAAACCTGTAACAGTAAGCCGGAGGTTGCGGAGAAGCTCTACCATCCGTTTCCGCTTCTCAGCAGTAATGTTGTTGACCGGCAGATGCTCCGGTATGCCTGTCAGCTTGATGAATATCGGGATCATCGCCCGAGGAAGCAGATCAGGCAGGTAGTTTTTAAAGTGCTTGGTGCTGGTGAAATCTCGGATAAGCCTCGCGTGCAGTTGCTCTTCCGAAAGCGCCGGTTTGAGGTTGATTTCAAGCTCTATCTTGCCTTTCCCGAAGACATCTACAGCTTTTCGGCTTAATGTTAGGATAATAGGCCCGGATACGCCGAAATGGGTGAACAGCATCTCGCCGAACTGCTTGCCAATAGCCTTTTTCTTACCGGATTCGTCCGTCAAATAGAGCCTTGCTTCGACATTCTTGAGGCTTAGTCCTTGAAGCTCGCGTACCCACAGCTCCTGGCAGACCATAGCCGTAAGAGATGGTCTGGGTTCGACAATATGATGCCCGAGTTCGGCAGCCATCCGGTAGCCATCGCCAGTCGAACCGGTTTTGGGATAAGTAATCCCTCCGGTAGCTAAAATAACTGCGTCGCTGCTTATCAGGCCTCTGTCGGTTCTGACTCCTTTGACCGTTTCATTGGCTTCTATGGATTTGACCCGGCTGTTCAGTAGGATTTCGACTCCAAGGCTGCGCACCCAGCGCTCGAGCGCGTTCGCTACGTCGTCTGCATCGTCGGAAACAGGAAAAACGCGCCCGCCGCGCTCGACCTTCGTCTCAACGCCAAGGCGTCTGAGAAGGTCTCTGAGGTCGTCTTTGAAGAACCGAGAGAACGCGCCGTAGAGGAACTTGCCGTTCTCGCCGAATGCTGCAATAAACTCGTTTTTATCGGCTGTATTCGTTACATTGGCCCGGCCTTTACCTGCTATCCGCAGCTTTCGCGCAGTCTGAGGCCCGCGCTCCAGTAGAATCACTCTAGCGCCTGACTCAGCAGCCCGGCCTGCTGCCATGAGTCCTCCGGCCCCTGCGCCTACGACTATCACTGCCCTGCGGGGTGTATTCTCAATGTATTGAGTTTCAGGTTCCGGTTGATTCATATAGGAAGTAATACCCGTAGTTAGCGGTTGGAGTTCTCTCTAATCCGGCGAATTCCGTCAGCACAGTAACCGAGTTTTCGCCATTTGCAGCGTTTACAGATAACTTCTAAATCTTCTGGAGCTATCGACTCGGCAATGCGCTTATATAATTCTTCGGAGGTTATCTGAGTGTCAGGGCTGAGAGAGATTCGCTCCAACACAGCCGCATCTTTGGCATTTATCCGTGAGCCAGCGTCTTTTTTACTGCATTTTTCAGCCAGACGAGGGCAGCAGGAGCAGATATCGTCAGGTCCTGATACTATTTCTATCAGGCAGTTGTGAGAAAAGACCCGCGACTGCACGCGGGTCATGTTCTCTACGAATGTATCGCTGTAACCGAGGCCCCTGAAGCCAAGCAGGCATAGGATATGGTGGCCTCTTAGTCTGATTATCTCTTCCAACGGATTGTGCTAGTTGTTGCCATCGAGGCAAATACTACCTTGAGCGAGTCTATACCTATGAAAGGAGCTATGCCCATCAGCCATACATACAGCCCCGGTGTCTCCTGGCCTGTAGCCGATAGCCAGATGTAAAGCCATGCCGCTCCACAGGCATAAAGTGAAGCAACTCCGGCTGCACCAGCCATAATCATGCGGGACATATCCTGCTTGCGGCATCGTTCTACCAGTAGTCCGGTAACAAATGCGCCGAGGATAAACCCTGGGATATATCCTCCTGATGGGTCAAGCAGAACAGCAGGTCCGCCTGTGAAATGAGCAAATACAGGCGCACCGGCCAGTCCGGCGCTAACATACTGAAGCTGGGCCAGAGCACCAAGCCTGCTTCCGAGAATCATCCCGGAGAGCATTACTCCCAGTACCTGAAGTGTCACAGGCACAGGAGTAAACGGCAGCCTGAAAGCAATCTGTGCAAGCGCCGCAGTAATCAGCGCAAACACAAAGGTTGCTCCAAGGCTTCGTACTAAAGGTCTTTCTAATGTTATTGCTACAGTCTTCATATCAGACCATGTATTCGCCGCACGATGGGCTTATTCCTCCTGCAAAGAGGTTAAGTAATAGAAAGGCCTGAGCAATAAACACTCAGGCCTTATTAGAACCATCCGGTTAATCAGGCAACGCCTGACTATACCAGTTATTTACTTTCAATCCTTACCTTCTGCGAAGGAACGCAGGGATATCAAGCTCGCTTTCGCCCAGGACTGCCGTGACCGGCTCTTCAGCAGGTTTTCTCTGCGCTGGAACAGGGGCAGGCTTCTGAGGCTGAGCAGCGGTTTGAGCCTTTGCATCGGCTGCCGGCTGCGGCTCTGTCTTTGCTGCGGCCATTTCGGCTGGTCTTTCCGGCCGAGTTGCATCGAATCCGGTGGCAAGAACGGTAATTCTGACCTCTCCGATCATCGATTCGTCTACAACCGTTCCGAAGATTATGTTCACGTGCTCCTGGTCAGTGGCACGATAGATAACCTCAGCAGCTTCGTAGACCTCTGAAAGTGTAAGGTCTGGGCCGCCGGTGATGTTCATGAGAACTCCGCGTGCTCCATCTATCGAAGACTCGAGCAGCGGACTTGCTGTTGCGGCCTGTGCAGCCTGTGCAGCTCTCTGGTCGCCGCTTCCAAGACCGATGCCCATTAAAGCGGAACCCTGGTTCTGCATGATTGCCTTAACGTCAGCAAAATCTACGTTGATCATCCCTGGGATGGTGATGATATCGGAGATTCCCTGCACTCCCTGGCGAAGTACGTCGTCTGCCACGCGGAATGCATCAATCAGCGTGGCTTTCTTCTCAACTACCGACAGAATTCTGTCGTTCGGAATAGTTATCAGGGTATCGACTTTTTCCCGCAGCTCTTCGATGCCCATTTCGGCTGACTTGGCACGCTTTGCTCCCTCAAAACCAAATGGTTTTGTCACCACAGCAACCGTCAGAGCGCCAAGTTCCTTGGACATCTCTGCAATCACCGGAGCAGCACCCGTACCCGTGCCGCCGCCCATACCGGCGGTTATAAAGATCATATCCGCGCCTTCTATCACTTTTCTGATATCCTGGCGGGATTCTTCAGCCGATCGTCGGCCGAATTCAGGATCGCCTCCTGCGCCCAATCCTTTGGTGAGGTTCATCCCAAGCTGGAGTTTATGCGTCGCCGCGGACAGGGCCAGTACCTGCATATCCGTATTCATTGCGACGAAATCGACGCCAGCCACGCCGGCCTCAATCATCCGGTTGACGGCGTTGCTGCCTCCGCCGCCTACACCTATAACTTTTATCCTGGCATAGCGCTCGTCGCTAACTGCCATCACTGTACCGCTCTCCTCTCTTGTGGGTTTAGATCATAGGGCATGGGGCACGGTTTCCGTCCCCTATGACCTATGATCCGGTATCCCTATTTGAACAATTTTTTTATGCCTGTAAAAACATTCGCAAGCAGGCTTGGAGACTTTCCATCGTCGCGGACCGCCATCCGATGCCTTGCTGCATACTTAACAAGTCCGACTGAGGTCGCAAACATTGGAGAAGTAACGGAATCGACCATTCCGCCAACTCCCCTCGGTACCTCAAGTCGGGACGGAGTTTCAATTATCCGGGTCGCACTGTCGACTATACCCGGAAGCAGTGCTGAACCGCCTGTCAGGACTATTCCCATCGGTAGAAGACCGAGATAACCGGACTGGTCTATCTCTTTCTTCGACATCTCAAGGATTTCCTCGACCCTGGGTTCTATAAGTTGTGCAAGAATATGTCTGGGCAGAGATTTCGGCTCGCTTGAGCCAAGCGCTGCTACCTGGAACATTTCGCCTTTTTCTACCATATCGACTCTGGCGCATCCGGCTTCCCGCTTCACCTTCTCAGCCTCTTCCTGAGAAGTCTGCAGCCCAACGGCGATGTCATGCGTAATATGACCGCCGCCAACCGGAAGCACTGCAGTGTAGTAGACCTCACCGTCCACAAAAATCGCTATATCGGATGTTCCACCACCAATATCTATGACCGCAACGCCAAGCTCCCTTTCTTCCTGGCTGGTTACGGCCAATCCTGAAGCAATCGATGCAAGGACAGTCTCTTCTACTTCGATTCCTGCCTTGGCAACGCTCTTCAAGACGTTCTGCAGGAAACTTGTGGACCCGGTGACGATGTGGGTCTCAACTTCCAGCCGCCGACCGGACATTCCTACAGGATCCTTTATGCCAGCCTGACCGTCAATGGTAAATCCTCTGGGTATGGCGTGGATAATCTCCCGCTCAGGTGGAAGGACGATGACACGAGACGCATCGAGCACTCTATCAACGTGCTCCCGCCTGACTTCATGGTCTTCCTGGGTGATTGCGATTCTACCTGGACTGTTTAATGAGGAAATATGTTCGCCGGTGACGCCGACGAGTGCTGTATGGATCTCAGCGCCTGAAACCCGTTGTGCGATTGCCACAGACTCACGAATTCCAGACGTGGTAGCGTCCATATCGACGACCACGCCCCTTCTGAGTCCCATGCAGGGTACGAACCCGACGCCAATTATATCCACACGGCCGTCATCGTGTATTTCTGCGACGGTAGTGCAGACTTTTGTTGATCCAATATCCAGGCCAGCGAATATCTCACTTTTGGCCACGGTTACCTCCTGGGCGGGCAGTGCGCATCGGCCCACCATTCATGCACAGAATGCCGAATACCCGTGGCAGGTGTTCGACATTCTGGTTAATTATACGGCTGAGATGACCTCTTGTGTTCCTGATTTGTTAACTAATCTTATCTTTCTTTGAAAAAGCCGCCTTCGTTAACCAATACCTGCGTATTAACGAGAGATTCAAAAACACACGGCCTCCCAGCACAACAACTGCTGCAAGAAACAGGTTTACACCTATTTGATCGCCAAGCCAGGCCAGTGCTGCAGCAAGCAGTGTGTTTACGGCAAATCCAGACAAAAAGATGTCGTCATGGAACTTGCCTTCTATCCCAGCCCGAATCCCTCCGAAGATCGAATCCAGACCTGCAAGCGTACCAAGGGACAGATAGCTGGCCAGATAATTTGGCACTGTCACATCCCACTGGTAGATGATCAAAAAACCTGCAACCAGACCCACTACCGGGAGCCAAGCCATTCTGTCAAATCCTCTCCTGTATACTTGCTTCCGAAATATTCACAATTCCTGCCGTAACTGCTTATTTTCATATAAGCATACGTTACTGCTCAACCGGTTTTGCCCATTTGAACGGCTTATTGCCGGTGAATGGTTTTATCACTATGTTATCGCTCTGCTCTATCTTAACCATATCCGGGTCAGGGAACAGCTCTACGAGTCCCTGAGGCATCTTAAGCGCTCCCTCCAGCGTTTTCGGATCACCTATTGCTTTAATTTCGTAAGGTGGAACAACTTCCACGCTGTTTACCTGAATGACCGGACCGATACATCTGATCGATGTTCTCGATGTCACTCTTTGATCATTGACGGATATGGCTTCTGCTCCTGCAAGCACGAGTTCGCTTATAAAGTTCCTTATGTCCAGGTCATGAACAATAAGGTCATACGCAGGAAGGTCAGCCTCGTCTTTTTGAGTGCTGTCCTTAAGCGTGACGATGATCCCTGGTCCCTGGACAGAGGTCGTACCTGCCAGCATCTTTGCATCCTGCAGTTCTCTGTTCAGGATACTTTCTGCAGTCGTCCCGCTTGATAACTGCTTCTCATAATCAGTTATCTTCTGAAGCAGGGTTTCTACCTGCTCGTTCAATACTTTATTCTGCCTTTTGGTTTCCCTGTATGCACTGACCAGTTCAGGCAGCCTGGTCGGCACGCCGCCTTCGGTACTGACTTTTTGCTGTGTTTTAAGCGACACCGCAAGCAGCATCCCAAGGACGACACTCATTATTGTTATTTGAAGCACCCAAGACTTATTGCGCATTAATTCATCAAACGTTCTAATTCTTTGCGAATCACGTGTCCCGGCTTGGCTGCTCGCCTTCTACCGGTTTCGGCTTCCAGGCAGGCTTCTCATAACAGGTTATATCAATATAGAGCACCTGCTCGCCCTTTTCCAGGAGCGCGGGCAGGATTTTCTCCGATAAAGTCGCCAGCTTCTCAGGAATTTCAACCGGCTGGCCGAGTTTCACGTAGAAGTCACTCCCAATATTTAAGCATAGATTGCCAACAGGGTCAACGGATATTTTGTCAATTTTATAGTCCGTTTTCCGGCAGATTTTTAGACACTGGATTGCATTATTATATGCCAGACCTCTAGCCTTCTTACCTAAAACCATAGATTTTTTGCTTTCGGCCGGAAGCTCGATAAGTGTCAGCGACTTCCAAGGTCGGTCTACTTTGTGAAATATCACACCATCCTTGTCCACCAACCAGTAATCAAACATCTGCCCGTTAGTTGTCACACCTTTGGGGATAGATAAAACGATATCAGGTCTGCGTTCCTGAATTTTTACTATAACTGTCTCAGGGAGAACTCGTCCGATTTTTATAGATTCGATTTCCGGCCTGTTTTTTACAACCTGACCGATTATTTGTTTCTTTGGGATAATCAGGATATTCTTTCCAACAACTGCAGACCCTACTTGTACCTTTATTTCAGACGCATCGAGCAGCCGAGTTCCCTGGACTTTTACCTGCGTTATCTGGAGTTCCGGAGTTGTAAAAAGGTAATAACAGCCAGTGCCAATGGCTGCAAGGATGACGAGCGACAACAGCGGTTTTATAAGCTTCCGGTAGTTGAACCGGCGGCGATTGCGGGCATACCGCCTTTTATAAGTGCGCCCGTTCGTGCTGCGTGTTCTGCCTGTGCTGCGCAAGCTCACTCCTCCTCAAGGGCGAGTTGGATTAACCTGTCTAAGAGTTCCGGGAACTCGATTCCGGCTGCTTTTGTTGCTGTCGGAAGCAAGCTGGTAGGCGTCATTCCCGGTATAGTATTTACTTCCAGTACTACTACGCTGTCGTCCGGCTGAACTATCATATCGACTCTGGACATCCCCCGGCATCCGAGCGCTTTATGAGAAACCAATGCCAGTCTTCTGGCCTCAGCAGCAGCATTCTCGGATATCCGTGCAGGTACTATTTCCGCTGTTGCTCCAGGGGTGTATTTGGCTTCATAATCATAAAAACCTTTAGCCGGGACTATTTCCACAATAGGAAGTACTTGGGGATCAGTGTTCCCAAGCAGTCCAACAGTGATCTCCGTCCCCCGGACAAACGATTCGATCAGCACCTGATTATCATATTTGAATGCTTCTTCGACAGCCCTTTGCAAATTCCCTTCAGTTTCTACTTTTGACATGCCAATTGTTGAACCTTGTTTACTGGGCTTTACCATTACGGGATATCCAAGAGGTTTGACCATCGATACAAGGTCCATTTTGCTGACATCAGAGCGGGAAAGAATATCTATAGACTCAGGCACGTTTACCCCAGCGGAACGCAGGACTCGTTTGCACATTATTTTATCCATCGCCAACGCGCTTGAGAGCACACCTGATCCCGTATACGGGATTCCAAGCAGTTCCAGCATCCCCTGTACTGTTCCATCTTCACCGAATTTGCCATGAAGTGCTATAAAAGCGACGTCTACTCGCTCATCTGAGGTTGACACCGCATCGCTGATAGACCGCAGCGGTCCAACTCTGGCTAATGCTTTCTCTGCCTCTGCCACAGCAGCTACTTCTATATCACTGCCGGGAAGCTTTCTTTGACTACTGCCGAAAAATAATGCCGCATCGACCGGGACAGCCTCATATTTATCCTTATCAAGCGATTCCAGGATCATTCTGCCAGTGGAAAGAGAAACGGCCCGCTCTGATGACAGGCCGCCCATAAGAACCGCAACCCTAAGCTTTCTCACGCTCCTACCAGTCTCCTATAATTCTTACTTCATATTCCAAATCTATATCAAACTTGCCTTTTATGGTACCGCGCACGCGCTCAGCCAGTTCTTTGACTTCTGTAGCCGAAGCTTTGCCTATATTAAGGATAAAATTCGCATGTTTATCGGCGACGACCGCGTCACCTATGCTTGTTCCTTTCAAGCCGGCTTCGTCTATGAGCTGTCCGGCGCTGTATCCATCAGGATTCTTGAACATGCAGCCTGCGCTTCGGCCGACAGTTGGCAGGTTCATATTGCGTCGATGGCGGATGTATTCCATTGTCCGAACCAGCTCTTCTTTATTACCCGGTTTAAGGCCGAGATAAGCTTCGACGATGATTTTGTTCTTATCCTCTTGAAAAACGCTCCACCTGTAGCGGAACTGCAAGTTTTCTGGAGTCATTTCAAGTTGAACCCCATCAGTCGTTACTACGCAAACTTTCTCCGTAACGTCGCCAATCTGCCCTCTGTAGGTTCCTGCATTCATCACAATCGCGCCGCCGATTGTGCCAGGAATCCCGGCAGTAGACTCCAAACCTGCAAGTCCAGCATCTACTGTTGCCGATACCACTTTGTCAAGCTTTGCCGCACTTCCGACGATTACTTTCTCACCGTCTATTTTCACCTTGCGGAACGGTTTTCCCATGTGGATGACCGCGCCTCGAATCCCTTTGTCGGCAACAAGTACGTTTGCTCCATCACCGAGCACAAACCACGGGATTTGCCGCTCGTTTAGCCATACGATTATCTGTGCCAGGTCATCAGTATCAGCAGGTTCTATATATAAGTCCGCCGGACCGCCAATGCCGAATGTTGTATGTTTAGCCATTGGCTCATCGGTCTTGACTATTCCCCGGATTGACTTACGTAGTTCTTCAGCCAGTTGAAATTGTTTTGCTTCCATAGTCCCATTCTTCCCAACGCATCCAAGCAATAATAAGGATACAGTAAAACTCATTAATCGTATACCCGGAGGACAAAAAGAAATTGTAAAAAAACGAATTATTCACTGAGGTTGGTTGATAAGGTTAGAGTTGAATTTAGATTACCTGGCTTGGATCGCGAGCCTGAATCTTCCAAAAACCGATTTAGCAGGTCATTTGTCTTTTGGCCCAAGTGTTGAGCTTGTTTCAGGGTCGATGATATTGCCATCACACTGAACTTGTTTCAATGTCGATAAGTTAATCGTCACATTGAACTTGTTTCAGTGTCTCAGGATTGTTGAGAGATGCCGAATCAAGTTCGGCATGACGTATCGGCTCGGCATGGTGTATTGGTTCGGCATGGTGTATTGGTTCGGTATGACGTATTGGCTCGGTATGACGAGTTGGTCCTGCATTACGGACTAAATTCGTCGATATAAAGTATTTGGTTCAAATCAACCTGGCACTACCTGTCGCGATAGAGCGTCACACTAAGGGTATCATCAGCAAGACGGCCTGTGGCTACGGCAGTATAGACGGCTCCGGACTCGATTCGCAGTGAAGGAACTCTGAACACTTCATTCTCAGGGTTTCCCGCCGGAGTGACGACCACTGTGTATGTTCCAGCATCCAAAACCCTGTATTGAGTCACTTCTCCGAACCTTATATTTTGAAAGGCAGGAGCCTGCAGTTGAGGAATGAGAATATCTAACGCCGGAGCATCAGAGCCAGCATGAACCAGTCTGATTCTAGCTCTGCCCGGAGGTGGCGTAGACAGGTCATCCCTAAGCACCAGAGGCCGGATGCTGTCTCGTGTACCAATAGCCAGGACTGTCTGGCTAGTGCCTTCAGTAAGGTTTAATGTAGTGGTAATCAACGGATTTTCTTTGGTATTGGCTGGAAAAACTTCTAGTCGATAAGCTCCTGGCTGTATTGACCTGTACTGAGTTGATTCTCTGAACTCCAGGTCGGAAACAAGTTCTACTCCGGCTATGAACACATCTACAGCCGGTGTATTTGGTGAAGCATGTATTACCCTTACCTGAGCTGTACTTGGTCCGCTGCCTATTGGTGGTGTATCTCCATCGTCATCACATCCCTGGAAACCTGTTGTTAAGAAAACACAGACCACTGCAATGGTGAGCAGCACAAATAATCTGTTGCAACGCATAGAAATTCCTCCTTTGATTGCAGGCTAGTGAATATCCGATTAATAACTGTCTGCTTTTTCCCTTTGCTGAAAGAGGGTAAACCGTGCGTCCGAAGGCCATCTTTGGGTTCAGGCACATAGTGGGGTTAATGTAAGCCTGCTTGTTTTAATATTATGTCTGCTGGGTAATGTCTCATAGAATTTTTTCTGCATAGTAAAGAATTCTATTTGCAACACTTGACATTACCGTGTCTAATTGCTATACATAATTGGCGGTGACACAGAAACGGGTAGGGTGCGTCAATGACGACGTTGTTAACAGATTAAGGAGGTTTCTGTTTTGAGTGTTCCTCCGTTTGAAGTGTCCGTCATCTGGGAGGATTCGGCTCCAATTGTCCATCTCAGAGGTGAGCTAGACTACGGAACGGCTCCAGTGCTTCACGATACCTTCAAAGAGGTAATCAAGGATGATGTGAAGCATGTCACTTTGGATTTATCTGAAGTGACGTTTATTGATAGTGAGGGTGTAAAAATCCTCCTTCGAGCTTATAAGGCACTGCAGGCACGCGGTGGTACGCTCAGTATCGATGGATGCAGCCAGTTTGCGGCGAATGTGTTCGATGTTCTAGGTATGAATAAGTATCTGGACATCAATGTCCATCGAAAGTGATGTCTTACCGTGTTTGCTGCCTGAATCCGTGATTAGTCTAATCTTCCTGTGTGACGAGTATCTGATTAACTGGATATTAATAATATTATGGCAAGGGTTGGGATTCATCAGGAAAGGAAGTTACGAGTCCTGAGTAAGCGTGTAACGTACTCAGTTCTCTCATCTGTTCGCTGACCTCCGAACCTGACACCGGCCAAGTCGTGTTGCAAATTTGTACCTCTTGTGATATACTATGCAAGGTTATACAGGTGCACGGAGAAGAGTGGGTTGCACGCCCACTCTTTTATCGTTTTACCAAGTTTGGGAGAAGGCGTAATGAACCAGGACTTCCTAGACGCGCTCCGGCAGATAGAAAAAGAGAAGGAAATACCGCTTGAGGTTCTCCTTACTACTATTGAGTCGGCGCTGGAAACGGCATACAAGAAGAACTTTGCCGCTACTGGGGACATCAGGGTCAGAGTAACCTCATCCAAGTCAGGCTTTAAGGTCTTCTGCCAGAAGGATGTGGTAGACGAAGTTAGGAATGACCATACAGAGATTTCGCTTGAAGAGGCTCGGAAATATGATCCGAATGCCACTGTTGGAAGCATGATTGAGATTGAGGTCACTCCTGAGAACTTCGGACGCATCGCAGCTCAGACTGCGAAGCAGGTTGTTGTCCAGCGCATACGCGAAGCCGAAAGAGAGCAGGTCTACGAGGAATTCGGTGACCGGGTTGGCGAAGTCGTCACCGGCACTGTACAAAGAAAAGAACAGCGCAATGTCTTTATCAATCTCGGAAAAGTAGAAGCGCTGCTGCCGCCGGCTGAACAGGTTCCTACAGAGCCTTACAAGTTCGGAGACAGATTGAAGGTATATGTGCTTGAGGTCAGGCGCACGCCGCGCGGGCCTCAGGTTGTGGTTTCTCGTACCCATCCAACTCTTATTAGAAGACTGTTTGAGCTGGAAGTTCCAGAGATCACCGAGGGTATTGTTACTATCAAGTCGGTTGCTCGCGAGGCTGGCGCCAGAACCAAGATAGCCGTTTCATCAAGCGATGATAAAGTTGATCCGGTTGGCGCCTGTGTTGGCCATCGCGGCACCAGAGTTCAAGCTGTAGTTAATGAACTCTATGATGAGAAGATAGATATAGTAAGGTGGAGCCCGGACATTACAAAGTTTGTAGCAGAAAGTCTCAGTCCGGCTAAAGCACTGTCAGTGAGTGCGGATGAAAGCACTAAAACTGCGTTAGTTGTCGTTCCGGACAACCAGTTGTCACTGGCTATCGGCAAATCTGGGCAGAATGTCCGGCTTGCTGCCAGGTTGACAGGTTGGCGGATAGATATCAGGAGCGAGTCTCAACTCGCAAGAGCTGTGCTGACTGCTGAAGCTGATTCTGAGCCTTATGAGCCAGATGCGTCTGGCGAAGCGGATTCGGAGCTTCAGTAATCAAGCACATATTTGTTTGATTGAGTTGTTAGTGTAAAGTGAAATGTTACGCTCGGGCGTATACTCTCGGGCTGCTACTACTCTCGGGCTAAATTGCAAATTTAGCCCGAAAATAGCCTTACCCTCGGGTTAAATTTGCAATTTAACCTGGAATAGTGGATAAGGGATTTGCCGGGAGGAATTGCAAATTCCTCCCGAGAGATAGGGCTCATCCGAGAGGGATTTACCCTCGGGTTAAATTTGCAATTTAGCCCGGAATAGTGGATAAGGGATTTGCTGGGAGGGATTGCAAATTGCTCCCGAGAGATAGGGCTCATCCGGGAGGGATTGCAAATCCCTCCCGAGATAGGAAAGTGTAGATGACTTACCTTTACACTTTACACTTTCAACTTTTTACTCTATAAAGTTATGAATGTAAAAAAGCGGCCGATACGTACTTGTATTGCATGTCGGTCGTCTGACGATAAAAAAGAGTTGCTTCGGATAGTACGAAGCGCTGATGGAACAATAGAAATAGACCCGACGGGCAAAAAGCCTGGTCGCGGCGCTTATGTATGCCGCAGTACTGAATGTGTAGCTGCGGCGGTGAAGAGAAAAGGATTCGAGCGGGCACTTCGCACGGCGGTGCCTGTTGAACTCATTGATCAACTTAAGAAAGCCGTGCAGGAGAATGAAAACGCAGACCGGTAGGCGGTAGGGGAAATATTATGAAACACTAAGCGAAGAGTAAGTAATGCTCGCCAGCGGCGAGCCGCAGATGCGCTATCTTTGCGCAGACTCTCTTCGGCGGTTATCCGCCTTTTCGTTTCCCCACTCAGCTTCCCCGGCTTGCGTACCGTTATATCAGGTGTAAGGTATATGTATCGCTGGAGAGAGTCAGGAATCTTTCATTTCTTTCCTCTATATATCCACGAGAACATACCAACACCATCGACGCAGACTGTGAGGTGATAGTCTTTATGAAGCAAGTTAAAATTTCAGAACTAGCAAAGGAAATGGGAATTTCCACAAGTCCGCTGCTTTCTGCCCTGAAAGACCTCGGAGTCGAAGTCGATGGCCCAAACAGCACCATTGACGAAAATACCGCAGAACTCGTTCAGGAAATTATCAGCCAGGATAACAGCCGCGCTGTTGAAATTGGGCAGTCCATATCTGTTCGCGATTTAGCGGATGCTATGGGCATAGATGCAAGCGATGTCCAGAGAAAACTGGTAGAAATGGGCATATTGGCGAGTATCAACCAGCAGATTGGGGCCGATATTGCCGAAAAAATAGCCGCTAAATATGGATATAAGGTTCGAGTAGGTAAAAAAGAACGGACTGAGCCCAAGAAACCTGTAGCAGCAACACCAAAGCCCAAGCATGCCGGAAAAACCGTACCGAGGCCGCCGGTTGTTGTCATTATGGGTCACGTTGACCATGGCAAGACCACATTGCTTGATAAGATCCGCGTGACTAATGTAACTGCAGGCGAATTCGGCGGAATTACTCAGCACATCGGAGCTTACCAGGTTGTAGTCAATGGTAGGAAGATCACATTTCTTGATACACCAGGGCACGAAGCCTTTACAGCAATGCGTGCCAGAGGTGCAAGTATTACGGATATCGCTGTGCTAGTTGTTGCTGCGGATGACGCTGTTATGCCGCAGACTATTGAGGCCATTGACCACGCTCGTGCAGCAGGTGTTCCCATCATTGTTGCTATTAACAAGATAGATAAAGCCGATGCTAACATAGACCGCACAAAGCAGCAGCTTATGGAGCATGGACTCATGCCTGAGGAGTGGGGCGGCGATACGATTATGGTCGAGCTGTCCGCCAAGCAGGGGAAAAACATCGATGAACTGCTCGAAATGATCCTGCTTGTAGCAGATATGCAGGAACTTACTGCTCCGGCATCAGCAAAGGATGTCGAGGGAACGATAATCGAGGCTAAAATCGACAAGGGCAAAGGGCCTGTAGCTACAGTTCTTGTACAGAAGGGTACGCTTAAGATAGGTACGCCTGTAGTTGCGGGAGCAGCTTATGGGAAGATTAAAGCCATGCTCGACGAAAACGGTGAGCGGGTCTTTAAGGCTGGTCCTGCTACTCCGGTGGAGATTCTGGGGCTGTCTCAGCCTCCTCTTGCTGGTGATACTCTTACATCTACCAGGGATGAAAAACAGGCAAGGCAGCTAGCTGAAGAACGCAGCAGACAGGATCGCGATGCAAAGATTGCTTCCGAAAGCAGGCTTACTCTCGAAGACCTGTACAAGCAGGTAAAAGAGGGTGCTGTAAAGGACCTTAACATCGTCTTGAAAAGCGATGTGCAAGGTTCTGAAGAGGCAGTCCGTCAGTCACTGGAACAGATTGAACACGAGGAAGTTCGTGTAAAAATCATCCATACAGCAGTAGGCAATGTGAGCGAGTCGGATATTTTGCTCGCTGCGGCCTCTAATGCGATTGTGATTGGGTTCAACGTTAGAGTAGACCCAAGAGCGGCCGATATGGCAGAAGCTGAGCACGTTGAGGTTAGGACCTACAACGTTATATACGAGTTGATTAATGATGTCCGTGCGGCTATGGGCGGACTTCTTGAACCTGTTTATGAGGAAGTCCCGCTTGGCACCATAGAGGTTAGAGCGACATTCAGAGTCCCGAAGGTCGGAATTGTTGCAGGATGTTACGTTACTGAAGGTAAGGTAATAAGAAATGCTGAAATGAGAGTCATTCGGGATAATCAGGTTATCTACCAGGGTAAGGTAGACACGCTCAAGCATCTGAAAGAGGATGTCAAGGAAATGGCAGCCGGCTTCGAGTGCGGTATTGCCTCCGAGGGGTTCAACGACTGGCAGGTCGGAGACATCATACAGGCATTTACCGCCCGAAGAGTAGCGCGGGCAGTATAAATAGTGTGATGAGTCAGATTTTTATCGCCGGAGCATCTCCTGATATGAAGTGACTCATCATACATCATTTTTGTTATGGTAATTGGCATACTGACGATTACGTTGACAATACCTGGTGCAAATTCGCTTAAAGACAAAAGACAGGTCTTGAAGAGTTTGATTGAGGGTATCAGAAATAAGTTCAACGTTTCTGTTGCAGAAGTAGCTGACAACGACACTTGGCGTCGAGCAACGCTGGGTGTGGCTTGTGTATCGAATGACAGGGGGATGGCAAACCGCATTCTCGATAAGGTTGTGGACTTTGCTGAATCGAACCCTGTCATTTCTATTGTTTCGATAGAGTTGGAATTCGTGTGAAAGTGTAGGCTAAAATGAGCACACGGCAGGAGAAAGTAGGAGAACTGCTCAAAGTAGAAATCAGCCAGATGCTTCAGCGTGAACTGAAGGATCCGAGGATAGGGTTCGTCACGATTACTGATGTTGAAGTTTCTCCGGATCTGCGTCATGCTCGAGTTTTTGTGAGCATCATGGGTGAGGAAGAAGAGCGGCAGGCCAGCATGAAGGCTCTGAAAAGCGCGTCAGGGTTTATCAGAAGCGAACTGGGCAAGCGTTTGAGAATGCGTGTAACTCCTGATGTTGAGTTCCGAATAGATTCATCTATCGAGCAGGGAGCCCGCATTTTTGAGTTATTGGAGCAGATAAAGCGGAATGAATCCCAATCACAAGAAGACTGAGCAGCAGATTGCGCTCGATTCCAAGTTTTTTGATGGCATAGAACAGGCCAAAGAGCTTATAGCTGAAGGCCAGACGTTTGTAATCGGGGTTCATGCGCGTCCTGACCCGGACGCGATTGGTTCGGCGCTTGCGCTTGCACGTGGACTTCGGCAGATAGGCAAAGATGTAACTGTCATTTCTCAGGACGGTGTTCCTGAGATGTGCGAGTATCTGTCGGATACAGAGGATGTCTTTACTGCTGTTGACATCCCTGCCTTCGATGTTGCTGTAATCTGCGATGCAAACGAGCTTGGAGGAACCGGGACAGCGTCGGATGTCCTTAAAAGGGCAAAATCTCTGCTTGTTATCGACCATCATATTTTTAAGCTAAGTGATGCTGCTGTATCCGAGCATGAGCGTTTATTCGAGAAGATTCATTATCTTGTAGAATCCAAAGCTGCATCTACTGCTCAGGTAGTATATGAACTGCTAGTCCGCATAGATGGCATACGAATAGATAAACAGATGGCAGAGCAGTTGATGGCTGGCGTTGTAGGCGATACGGGAGCATTCAGGTTCTCTAATGTAGATGCCTGGGTATTCAGGACTGCGGCTGCGTTGGCTGAAAATGGCGCTGGAGTGGAAGAAGCTGTTCGAGGTATCTTCGACCGTTCCTTAACCAACGCAAGGCTTCTTGGCGCGGCTTTGCTTGCTGCTCAGATAAGTGAAGATGGTAAGGTTGTGTGGTCCAGCATCACGATGGAGGACTTTGAGAAGTTTCATGCCACCGATGCGGATACGGATAACATCTCTAACGCGCTGCGCGACATCCGAGGGGTGCGGGTGGGCATTCTTTTCCGTGAAATCGAGCCTGAGCAGATTCGGATAAGTCTGCGGTCAAGAGACGGAGTCGATGTCAACCGCATCGCCAGAGTTTTTGGCGGCGGCGGCCACATGTCAGCATCGGGATGCACTGTCAAGGCACCTCTTGAAGATGCACAGCGTCAGGTTCTGGCAGAGGTCAGGGCATGCATGGAATCCTGAACATCAACAAACCTGCTGGTCCGACATCACACGATATCGTAGCAAAAGTCAGGCGCATTCTGAAAGAGAAGCGAGTAGGTCATACAGGCACGCTTGACCCTATGGCTGTCGGCGTGCTTGTTGTCTGTGTTGGCAAGGCCACGCGGATTGTCGAGTATCTGGTTGGGCAGGAAAAGGAATACTCTGCTGAATTGGTCCTCGGACGGACTACTACTACCCAGGACGCTGAAGGCACCGAGACATCTTCAGCCAATGCCTCTCACATAACGCCTGAGATGGTAGAGGAAGCAATCTCGAAGTTTCGAGGCCAGATTATGCAGGTTCCGCCTATGGTCTCTGCGGTAAAACACGAAGGCAAGCGGCTTTATGAGCTTGCGAGGAAAGATATAGAGGTAGAGCGCAAGCCAAGGCAGGTGACTATTTACGAACTGGAAATGACCGGTTTTATTTTGGGTGACCGGCCTGTGGTCGGCCTGAGAGTAGTCTGTTCCAGCGGGACTTATATCCGCACGCTCTGCGCGGATATCGGTGAAGCGCTTGGTGTAGGCGGCTATATGAAGAGTCTTGTCCGCAATAGGGTAGGGACGTTCAGACTTGAAGATTCGATTAGCCTCGATGAGCTTCAACAGGCTGCAGAAGAAGGTCGGGCAGAGCAGTTAATGGTTTCCATGGATGAAGCGCTTGCCAGCATGCCATCGGTTGATGTAGATTCTTTTGGGGAGAAAATGATTGCTCGCGGTGTAACGGTGGCAGTTGCCGGGTCTGGAAATGAAAACGAGCTTGTGAGAGTCAGGTCTGAAAGCGGAGAACTGCTTGCAGTAGGAAGGCTGCATCTTCGAGGCGCTGCGAGCGTTGTCAAACCTGAAAAGGTGTTTGCGGAGGCCGGACAGTGAATGTCATCATGGGCTTGGAAAACGTGCCGGATGGCCTTGTAAAGTCCGCTGTCAGTATTGGAATATTTGACGGGGTCCATCTGGGGCATCAGACTTTGCTGTCGGTGCTCAGAAGTGAAGCAGAACGATTGAGTGGCCCTGCTGTAGTCCTTACGTTCGACCGCCATCCATCAGAACTGCTTTCCCAAGGTAATGCGCCGCTTTACATCACTCCTTTGGATCGGCGGTTGGAATTGATTCAGCAGACAGGAGTCGACCTGGTTGTTGTGGCGCAGTTTGATGAAAAACTGGCGGCTCTTACGCCTGAGGAGTTTACCGATCAGGTATTGATAGACCGCCTTAAGGCAGCAAGTGTTGTGGTAGGCACGAATTTCCGCTTTGGCCGAAAACGTATGGGTGATATAGAGCACCTGCGCAGGCTTGGTGAAGAACGGGGCTTTCGTGTTGTGGGAGTTGAACCGATAATGGTTCATGGAGCCAAAGTAAGCAGCACACGAGTCAGGCATGCTATCGAGCGTGGAGATGTCGAATCCGCCGCAAAGTTGCTCGGAAGGCCGTTCACGCTGTATGGCAAAGTAGTCACCGGACTTGGCCTGGGCAGAAAATTGGGATTTCCGACGGCAAATATCGATGTCGTGCCTAAGCAGATAGTCCCAGGCTATGGAGTTTACGGCGTTCGAGTGCAGATTAAAGAAAACCGTTTCTCCGGCGTGTGCAATATTGGGACTCGTCCAACATTAGACCTCGATGAACGATCTATAGAAGTTCATATAGACGGATTTGAGGGTAATATTGTGGGAGAAGAGATCAGTGTCATGTTTCACTGCAGGCTGCGAGACGAGATAAAATTCGGCAGCCTGGAAGAACTGATAGAACAGATCTCAAAAGATATTGTGACTGCAAGAAAATGTCTTGCAGCTATTGACTGATAAGCCCGGACTCTACCGGGTATACATCGCATTGAATAAAGTTAGGAGACAAATTTCTAACATTATGGTTGGCAGGCTGTCATTTGACACTTCGGCCTTGATGTGGTAAATTTTTCTTCGTATAACATCTGGAGGTATGGATACTTGGCGCTTATAAAAGAGCGAAAGTCAGAGATCATACAGGAACACAAGACCCACGAGACCGATACTGGTTCGCCTGAGGTTCAGATAGCTCTGCTGACTACACGCATTAATCAACTTACCGACCATCTGAAAGAGCATAAGAAGGACCATCATTCAAGACGTGGTCTTCTGATGATGGTTGGTCAGCGCAGGCGGCTTCTGAACTACCTGGTAAAAACAGATATCAATCGGTATCGCGCGGTGGTGGCGAAGCTCGGCTTGAGAAGATAGGATAACACCAACTTAATATGACGAACAAAATAGAATTTGAACTCGGCGGTCGCACTGTTGCGATTGAAACGGGTAAACTGGCCAAACAAGCGAATGGCTCAGTCATTGTTTCATGTGGCGATACAGTAGTGCTTGCCGCAGCAACAATGAGCGATCTACCAAGGGAAGGCACGGATTTTTTCCCGCTGACGTGTGATTATGAAGAGAGAAAATCCGCTGTAGGCAAGATTCCAGGCGGATTTGTAAAACGAGGCGGCCGCCCATCCGAGAAAGCAGTACTCACCTCGCGTCTAATCGACAGACCGCTGCGCCCGCTGTTTCCAGCGGGAATGCGCAATGAAGTGCAAGTCATTGCAATTCCTTTGTCTATGGAACCGGACTCACCGGCTGATATGCTGGCAATGCTGGCTTCATCTGCTGCTTTGATGGTATCAGACATCCCATTTATGGGGCCGATTGGTGCTGTCAGAGTAGGCAGGATCGAGGGGCAGTTCGTGCTCAATCCCAGCTTGGAGCAGCAGAATGCTTCTGACTTGGATCTAATCGTTGCCGGTACCAAAGATACGGTCACGATGCTCGAGGGCGGCGCTGATCAGCTTGCGGAAGATGTGGTCTTTGAAGCCATCAACTTTGCTTTCGATGCAATCAAGACAATGTGCGAGGTGCAGGAAAAGCTGGCTTCGGAGATCGGCGTAGTAAAGACTGAAGTTCCGCTGCATGAGGTAGACCCGGAAATCCTCAAGGCTGTGAGAGATACTGCATCCAAGGATATTTCGCAGGCCATTCAAGACCCGGACAAGGCTTCACGCGAAAGCGGAATCAACGAAGTCAAGCTGGATGTAGTTGAGAAACTGGCCGAACAGTTCCCTGAAAGAGAGCTTGAGATTGCCGAGGCTGCTGAGAAAGTAGTCAAGGAAGAGATTCGCAAGCTTGTAATAGAGAAGGGAATCAGGCCGGATGGCCGCAAGCCTGAACAGATACGTGACATCTGGTGTGAAGTCGGGATACTTCCACGGGTTCACGGCTCCGGCGTCTTTACAAGAGGCCAGACTCAGGTGCTGACAACAGTCACTCTGGGTTCACTGGATGATGCGCAGATTATCGATACGCTGGAAGAAGATGGCGAGAAGCGTTACATGCACTTCTACAACTTCCTTCCGTTCTCCACAGGAGAAACCAGACCGCTTCGCGCTCCTGGCCGCAGAGAAATCGGGCATGGTGCGCTCGCGGAGCGTGCTCTGCGCTATGTCATCCCGGAGCAGGACAAATTCCCTTATACGCTGCTTCTGACATCAGATGTTTTGGAATCCAATGGTTCCTCGTCTATGGCCAGTGTGTGCGGTTCAACACTTGCGCTGATGGATGCGGGTGTGCAGATATTGTCTCCTGTCGCTGGTATTGCAATGGGTTTGATGACCGACGATACCGGTCGGCATGTGATATTGAGCGACATTCAGGGAATGGAAGATTTTACCGGTGATATGGACTTCAAAGTCGCCGGTTCGCGAGATGGAATAACCGCCATTCAGATGGATACAAAAATTGGCGGGCTTTCCATGGAAGTCGTCAAAGAGACGCTGGGCCGTGCTCGCGAAGGTCGTCTGCATATTCTGGACAAGATGCTTGAGACGATTTCTGAGCCTAGAACATCATTGTCGCCTTATGCACCGAGAGTCTTTGTAATTGAGATTCATCCTGATAAGATAGGCGATATCATAGGCCCAGGCGGCAAGATAATCAAGAAGATTGAAGCCGATACCGGCGCCAAGCTGGACATTCAGCAGGATGGACATGTTTTCATCACCTCTGTTGATGCAGCAGGCGGCGAAAAAGCGCTCAAGATTGTTGAAGACATTACCCGTGATGTGACGGTAGGCGAGACATACGTAGGTAAAGTAACCCGCGTAGAGAGCTATGGAGCTTTTGTTGAGATACTGCCGGGCAGAGAGGGTATGGTCCATATCTCTGAGATGTCTACGGGCAGAATTGGACGGGCTGAGGATGTTGTCCGCATCGGTGACGAGGTTCTGGTCAAGGTGGTTCCTGGAGAAGAGAATAAAATTCGACTCTCCATGAAGGGGCTGACCCAGAAACCACGGCCAGGCGAAACCGAAGAAGAGATGGCGGCCCGTATGGCTGCAGCTCAAGCTCCGAGAGCTGGAGGAGACCGTCCGGAGCGAGGAAGAGGCCCAGAGCGCGGCAGGCGTCCGGAACGCGGAAAAGATATCGGCCGTGAAGGTCGTGACAAAGGCCGTGATGATAAAGAAGATGGCGGATCAGGAGAGATTCGCGCATACTTCAGACCAAAGAGATAAATCTAAAAGAACAACAGTGTAAGGTGTAAAGTGGAGAGTGTAAAGTCGCTTTCAGACGTGTTCTTTACACTTTACACTTTGCATTTTACACTTTTTTGTTATGACATTTAACACCACTATAAACAAAACAACACTTAATAACGGCATTCGCATTATGTCTGAGTCCGTTCCTTACGTCGATTCAGTCTCTGTTGGAATCTGGATAGATGTAGGGGCCAGGGATGAGCACGGAAAGACCAGAGGCGTTTCCCACTTTATCGAACACATGCTCTTCAAAGGCACTGAACGCCGCACTGCAAGGCAGATTGCTGATGAGATGGACTCGATTGGCGGGCACCTAAACGCTTTTACAGACAAGGAAACTACCTGGTTCTATGCTAAAGTGCTCTCGGAGCATCTTCCAACAGCGGTTGATGTCATCTCGGATATGATCCTGCACTCTAAACTGGACGATGCAGAGATAGAGCGCGAAAAGAATGTTGTTCTTGAAGAGATAATGCGCTATGAGGACACGCCGGAAGAACTGGTGCATGATGTTTTTGCTCAGACTCTCTGGCAAGGTCACCCGCTGGGCAATCCGGTCATAGGAACAAGAAGCGCTGTAGAGAGTTTTTCGCGAGAAAGCCTGGTGCATCATCTTCAACAAGCGTATACACCTGATAACATGGTGGTTTCTGCTGCTGGCAACCTTGACCATGCTGCCCTTGTAGAGTTGATCGAGAAGCATTTTGGAAGTCTGTCAGGCCGGCAGAATAAGAGACATGTTCATCCGGCCAAAGCGACTGGTGATTCCAAACTGACCAGCAAGCCTGTAGAGCAGGTACACTTCTGTATCGGCACAAGGGGATATACTCAGTATTGCAAGGATAGATATGTTCTTGCAGTGATGGATGCTATCCTCGGAGGCGGTATGAGTTCCAGGCTTTTCCAGGAAGTGCGCGAGAACAGAGGGCTGGTTTATACTATTGGATCATATACTGCATCTTATCGTGAAGGCGGTATGTTCACGGTATATGCCGGGACAAGCATTAAGAATGCTGAGTTGGTGATTGATCTTGTTAAGAAAGAGTTCGAGACGATCAAGAAAGAGCCTGTAGATGATGCAGAGATAACTCGTGCTAAGAACCAGATTCGTGGAGCGCTTGTTTTGGGACAGGAGAGCATGTCTAACCGGATGAGCAGGATGGCTAATTCAGAGCTTTACTTTGGCCGGATTGTTCCGGTCCAGGAAGTCATCGACGCGATCATGCAGGTAAAAGCAGAAGACGTAATGCGGGTAGCTAACGAGCTGTTTGTTGACGGACAGATTGCGTTTGCAGCGGTTGGACCGTTTAAGCGAGTCAGGAAAGGTAAGAAAGAAGCGGCATGAGCAGTCAGATAAAGGTTTTAATCTCGGGAGCTTGCGGACGAATGGGCCAGGAGACCGTCAGAGCAGTAGCAGGCGCTGAAGATATGGAGATTGTTGCCGCTTGCGATTTGTCTGGCGTCGGCAAGAAGCTTTCGGAGGTTGTAATCGGTGTTCAATCTGATGTGATGATAACATCCAGCCTTGCTCAGTCGATTATGGACGCCAAACCTGATGTAGTTGTGGATTTTACGTCTCCGGCGGCAGTGATGGAGAATCTGCGGACATGTCTGGAGCACAAAACACCGGTAGTTGTCGGCACAACGGGGATTTCTCAGGAAAACCTGGAAGAGCTTCGCAATTTGAGCCAGAAGGCAGGCTCTCCGGTTTTCATAGCTCCGAATTTTGCGATTGGAGCTGTTTTGATGATGAAATTCGCTGCTGAGGCTGCCAAATACATGCCGTCAGTCGAGATTGTCGAGCTTCACCATGACAAAAAGCTGGATGCTCCATCGGGCACTTCAATCAAAACAGCCGAAATGATTGCCCGGTCGAAGGAAACGGAAGCTGCAGAGGGAAAATCCGAACCTGCAGCCAGAGGCGGCGAGTATTTCGGCGTTAGAATCCACAGCGTCCGCCTGCCTGGATTAGTGGCGCATCAGGAAGTCATCTTTGGCGGTCAAGGGCAGACTTTAACGATAAGACACGACAGTATCGACCGAACAAGTTTTATGCCTGGAGTCTTAATGTCCATACGTAAGGTGCGGGAACTCCAGGGAGTAGTCTACGGACTGGAAAATATTCTTTAACGGAATTGGGACAGGCGATACCGCTGCATCCGGTTCTTATTATATGTTCTGTTGGAAAGGTAGTAACAATCAGTGTCAGGATACAATGTTGCAGTAGTTGGCGCAGGAGCAGTTGGCGAGGAGATGATAAGAGTGCTCCGGCAGCGAGATTTTCCGGCAGCGTCGCTTACGGTGATGGCCAGATCAGCCCGCAGGCAGGTACTCGATGGCCGGGAGTTCGATATCATTCCAACTACGGAAGATGCGTTTGATGGGATAGACATCGCGTTCTTCGCTGGAACCGAAGGTGAGAAAGGCGCTTCATGCCTGTTCGGCTGGGAAGCAGTGAAACGCGGTGCAGTAGTCATCGATAACGGCGATGACTTCCGAATGGATCCTCGCGTGCCTTTGGTTGTTCCGGAGGTTAATCCTGATGCTCTGGATAAACACCAGGGAATAGTCGCCAATCCTAACTGCAGCACAATACAGATGGTGGTAGCGCTCGCGCCGCTTCATCAAAAAGCCTGGATGAAGAGAGTTGTCGTATCTACTTACCAGTCTGTCTCCGGCTCGGGAAATGCTGCCATCCAGGAACTACAGCAGCAGATTAAAGCGCATGCGGCAGGCGCTCCGGCAGAGGTTAAGGAATATCCTCACCAGATACACTGCAATGTGATACCTCATATCTCCAAGCTGAAGGATGAGTTTCCAGGCTACTACGGAGAAGAGATCAAGATGATAAAAGAGACCCGCAAGATTTTTGACTACCCGGAGCTTGCGGTTTCAGCGACTTGTGTAAGAGTGCCGGTTATTCGAGGACACTCTGAGACAATCAATGTTCAGTTTGAGGAACCGATAACGGTAGAAGAGGCACGGGAACTTTTGTCAACGTTTCCTGGCGTAGAGGTTATTGACGATCCTGAGAGTGGAAAGTACCCTATGCCTCTCGATGCTGAAGGTAAGGATGCCGTATTTGTGGGCCGCATCAGGCAGGATGCATGCTGCCCGAACACCATAGATATGTGGGTGGTAGCGGATAATATTAGAAAAGGAGCCGCGCTAAACGCTGTGCAGATTGCAGAATGCATGATCCAGCGCGGGCTTATAAAAAAGAAGTAAGAATAGTAAATGTGAGGATAAATATGCCTCACATTTTCCTCTTTACTCTTTGCATAGTTTTACTATGGCAGTTAAGAAACCGCTTCAGATAATCCCGCTTGGCGGAGTAGGCGAGATTGGTAAGAACATGACCGCCATCCGCTACGGGAACCATATACTCGTTGTCGATGCCGGGCTAAAGTTCCCAGAGGAAGAGATGCTCGGTGTCGATATTGTCATACCTGATATCTCATATCTGCTTGCTAACCCAAAGAAGGTCCTTGGAATTGTTCTGACTCATGGGCATGAAGACCACATAGGCGCTCTGCCGTATGTCTTGAAGCAGCTTAACGTGCCTGTTTATGGCACTAAACTGACCCTGGGGCTGGTTGCTGCGAAGCTGGAGGAGCATGACCTGCTTGATGATGCGCAGCTCAATGAGATAGCAGCAGGAGATGTTATTAAGTTCAAGCGCTCGTTTTCTGTCGAGTTCGTTCAGGTCAGCCATAGTATCCCGGATGCAGTAGGACTAGCCATCAGGACTCCTGTTGGGCTGGTGGTTCATACTGGAGACTTCAAGTTCGATTATACCCCGGTAAATGGAGCTGGGATAGATGTCTCCCGCTTCGCCCGTCTTGGTGACGAAGGCGTACTTTTGATGATTACAGATTCCACTAACGCTGAAAAAGTCGGTTACACCAAGAGCGAGAGCGTGGTCCGCAACACCTTTGACGACATTTTTGCCCAGGCTGAAGGCAGGATTATCATCGCCACCTTCGCGTCGAATATCCATCGAATGCAGCAGGTGTATAATACTGCTTACCGCTATGGCCGCAAAGTTGTTGTCATTGGAAGAAGCATGGCCAGAAACAGCGAGATTGCTGAACAACTGGGTTATTTGCAAATCCCCGAAGATTGTAGGCTTTCGCTTGCCGAGCTACAATCGGTTCCGCATGAGGAAGTGGTCATAATTACAACCGGAAGCCAGGGAGAACCGCTCTCCGCACTGTCCAGGATGGCCATGGACGAGCATAAGAAGATAAAAATAGGCCCCGGTGATACCGTTATAATCTCTGCAACGCCAATTCCCGGCAATGAAGACCTGGTTGCGCGGACAATCAACCATCTGTTCAGGCAGGGGGCAAAAGTCATTTATGATGCCATTGCTCCTGTCCATGTTTCAGGGCATGGAAATCAGGAGGATTTGAAGCTGATGCTGAGCCTTCTGAGGCCAAAATACATTTTACCGGTGCATGGAGAGCAGCGGCATCTGGCTCAGTATATGGATATAGCGGCAGGACTGGGCTATGGGCCTGAGAGTATTATCCCTCTGACAATCGGCGATATCCTTGAGATAGATGAAGAAGGCGGACATATTGCTGGTAAGGTGGATAAGTCAGGTGCGATAATGGTAGATGGCCTTGGAGTAGGGGATGTCAGTGACGTTGTGCTCCGGGACCGCTGGCACTTGGCGCAAGACGGCGTTATAATTGTTGTAGTTACCATTGACAGGTCATCAGGCTCTGTAATTGCCGGCCCAGACGTTGTCTCAAGGGGATTCGTTATTCCTGAGCATGAGGAAGAAATCCTTGAAGAAGCCAGGCAGGTAGTTGTCAACAAAATAAGCGAGATGGAAATAGATGAAGTTACCGAGTGGGCTGCCGTTAAGGCCGGAATAAGAAGCGCTCTCGGCAGGTTTCTCTATGAACGAATGGCTCGCCGCCCGATGATTGTTCCGGTGGTTGTTGAAGTATAGCAACTACGGATACAAATCTGTAGTGGCCTTTATTCTTTGCTTAGATCCCAGATTCTTAATAGAAATCTCTGATTATGAGCCTAAGCAGCAAGCAGGTTGTCCCGGAAGACGGGATGATTATAACCGAAGATGTTACTCTGGTTCCAGGGGTCTATGTTCTCAGGCACGGACTGACTATTGCCGCTGACGGAGTCACCCTCGATGGCGCCGGAGCTATGCTCGTTGGTTCGCAGGACTGGCCTGTTGCAATTTTTATGGAAGGCCGCCGCGATGTTACCATCAAAAACCTGAGCACTGTCGGGTTTCATCATGCTGTAAGGCTCAAAAACTGCCGAGATGTCAATATAGTCGGCAACCGGTTCAGATTCTCATCGGAATTGGATTTCTACAGCCATCCCCTGTCTGTCTACGCGCCGCTTGAGCAGATGCATGGCGCTGCTATCTTCCTGCAGGATGTTCAATCAACCATTATTTCTGATAACGACATGGGCCATCAGCAAAATGGAGTGCTTGCCTACGGCTGCAGAGGTTTAATTATCGAACGCAACCAGGCTCCTATGTGCTCAGGGCAAGGTGTCTACCTCTACGACTCCCATGAATGCACGATTCAGGACAATCTGCTGGACTTCTGCGCGAGGATATCCCACCTGCCGGACGGAAGAAAAGACATCGGAGCCGGTGCTGCATCGGTAATGCTGATTTCAGGATCATCAAAGAATCTGATCCTGCGTAACTTTATGAGAGGTTCCGGTGATGGCGTTCTGGCCTGCGGCTATCCTGAGGCTGCCAAAGTAGCACAGTGCAATGACAACATTATTGAAGGAAACGATGCCTCCTACTGCCTGAATGTCTCCTTTGAAGCTACTTTCGGCAGAAGAAACGTCTTTCGGGAGAACAAGGCCAATGGCTCAAACTATGGATTCTGGCTCGGTTATTCCTGTGAAACAGAGGTAGTCGACAATGAGATCATAGAAAACCGGATTGCGGGAGTAGCTATCGAACACGGGCATGGAAATTCCATCCTGGGAAACATCCTGAAACGAAACCGCAGCGGTATACTGCTCTGGACAGACTACTATGAGCAGCTTGTGCGTGTTTTCCCGGACTGCGAAGCTTCGTGGGACTATACCATTGCTAGAAACGTGATCGAAGCCAACAGGGATGGCATAAGGTCATACACTGAGCAGCGTGTCAGAGAACCGCTGTGTTACAATTATCGCATCCTCGATAACACTATCAGAGACAACCATACCGGTATCCGGCTGCAGCGTGTAAGAGATTGCGAACTGCAGGGCAACAGGCTGGTAAACAACCATAGTTCAGGCGTATGGCTTATTAAATGCAGCGATATTTCGGCTGTGGGCAACGTATTTGAGGCAAACAGGGTGGATGTTATCGGCGAGTTGACAGAAAGAGTCGATGATACCAGCCATTTGGAAAGCAGGGCTGAAGTTGAGTAACTTAAGACCGGAAGATAGAATCAAACTTATGAACGAGGTAGTTCTGCTGCTATCCAGTGGAATGGAGCCTCAGAAAGTACTTCAGGAACTCTCGCAGATAGGAAGCAGCACTCTTGGAGACCTGTGTGCTATCTTCGTGCTGGATCAGGGTACGCGGCTGCTCAAGCTGGCTGCGGTGCATCATGATGATCCTGCTCTGGTAGCCCGGTGCAAGCGGATTTCTGAATCAACACAGTGCCGGATTGGGATCGGTGCAGGCGGTAGAGCGGTTGAGACCGGTAAAACGATCATCTGGCACGTATCCGATGGCGGCCCTGACCCGGCTGACAGGGCTTATACGGAAGCTACCAAGGCAAAGGCAATGATTGCATCGCCGATCAAGTGCGGTTCCAGGCCAGTCGGAGCGTTCACAAGCTGGGTAGTTACAGCAGACCATCCGTTTACACAGGATGATGTTATGCTTGCGGACTATCTGGCGGCAGTTGCAGGAGCTGCAGTGCAGAATGTTCGTCTTTGGGACGAATTGAACAGGCGGGACGAATGGCGAAGCAGTCTTGTAAGCAAACTGATGGCTGCACAGGAGGAAGAACGGGCCAAACTGGCTCGTCAGCTTCATGACGATGCAAGCCAGATACTCTCGACCGTGCTTTTGGAGCTTACAAGGCTGGAGCAAGCATCGCTCGAAGAAGTCAAAGACCGGATGAAGACGCTTAGAATCGAGACAGATAACGCACTCAACCGGGTTCATGATATGGCTACGGAGCTTCGGCCTCCAGCTATCGATGATCTCGGGCTGGCAGGCGCGCTCAGGCGGTATGTAAACGAGTGTATGTCGAATTCGGACGTCAAAATCGACTTTGTGGCAGCGCACATAGGCCCGCATGAGCTTAGCAGAGATGCTCAGGTGTCGGTCTATAGAATAGCGCAGGAAGCTATTTTGAATGTGGTTCGTCATTCGGGAGCACAGTGTGCTGGCGTAGTCCTGGAGCGCCGTAAGGGGTGGCTTGTTATGACCATCGAGGACGACGGGCATGGGTTTGACAGGAAAAAGTATACTTCCGGCTCTCCGAAGCGCAGCCTTGGGCTTTTTGGCATGAGGGAACGAGCGTCGCTTCTCGGCGGGAGCGTGGATATCAATTCCAGCCCTGGAACGGGCACTACTGTTCAGGTTCGTATCCCACTGCAGGATGGGAGGCAAAGCTGATGCATAAAATCAGAGTTATGCTTGCGGATGATCACCCTATGTTCAGGGAAGGTGTTCGGCGGAGTCTGGAGGAACAGCCGGATATCGAGGTGGTTGGTGAAGCATCGGATGGCAGAGAAGCGATAACAATGGCTCACAAGCTCAAGCCGGATGTGCTGTTGCTCGATGTCGCTATGCCGGAAATGAGAGGGATAGAGGTTGCCCGAAAGTTATCTTCGGAACTGCCGGGAACGAAGCTGGTCGCGCTGACGGTCTACGATGATGCCGAGTGCGCGCGGCGGTTTATACAGGCAGGAGGCTTCGGGTTTATCGTCAAGCGTGCAGGTGGAATGGAAATATCCACTGCTATAAGACGAGTACATACAGGCCACGTGCATATCTTTGCTGATCAGGCTTCTCAGCTCTGGCATGATATATTATCGGATAAAGTCGTTCCTCCGCAGAAGCAGGGCAAGCTCTCCAAGCGGGAAACGCAGATTTTGGCGCTTATAGCCCAGGGCTACACCAACCAGCGGATTGCTGATTCGCTTTGCATCAGCCACAGGACAGTAGAAACCCACAGAACGAGGATAACCGCCAAGCTCGGCCTGAAAAACCGGGCGCAGTTGGTGCGTTATGCGCTCGAGAATAACCTCATCCCGAATGCTGACGATGAGTTTATGCTCTAGTTATTCTGATTAGGCGGTTTGTCGAAACCTAACATTTCTGCAGGATGTGAGATATAAACATATACCTTGCTTCTCGCCTGCGGGAACTGGATTGTAGATGAATGAAAAGCCTGTGGAGACTTAACGTTCCCGCAGGATGCGAAAGATGTGAAAATACAGATGCTGAAACAAGTTCAGCATGATGTGTCAGGTTCAGCATGACGGACGAACATCATTAACATAACGGATAAACGTCACCCCAAACTTGTTTCAGGGTCTATGATTGTTGTGTTATCCAGCCTTTGGCAGGCTTGGAGTGGTGGGTGTTGTTCTCATCTGTTTGAGTGACATCGGCCTGTTTACTCTTACAGCTCTTGCAACAGGCTTGATCGGCAGGTTCACGAGATGAAAAACAGCCACCAGCAGCACCGCAGCGTCCAGAAGCCATGAACCTAAGGATGCCATCGCTGCTAGTTCAACACTTCTGGCTAACACAGATGCCGCAGACAAGCCTATCGCTGCCGTTGCTGCTGCGAGCATCATCAGCATGTGCACCGCGCCTTCTTCCCTGACCTGCCTGGGCAGCCTGCGAAGCCGCTTTGGTCCGAACTGCACTATTGCCGTTATGGCCAACGCTGCCAGTGCAGCCTGAAGTCCTAATTTAATCAGAATAATCAACACTACTGCTGTAATAACCAACTTGCGCATCATCATTTCTCCTACTTTAGGAACCAAGTTTTCTCGTCTGGTAAGACCGGATCAAGCCGATAACCTTGCCCAGCACCTCAATACATCGTCCATCTTCTACCAGGACTATCGGTTCATACGCCGGGTTAGCCGGCTGAAGCCTTACCTGCCTGCCTTCCCGATAGACCCGCTTGACCGTAGCTTCATCTTCTATTCTGACTGCTGCAATGTCCCCGTTTCTGATGCCCAGGTTCTTGGCTATCAGAACGTAATCGCCGGACAGGATTCCGTCTTCAATCATGCTGTCGCCTTTGACCTCCAGTAGGAAGGCAGAATCGACTCCGGCAAACATAGACTTGGGCAGCGGAATCATATCTTCCGCATATTCAGCCGCGAGTATCGGTTCACCTGCAGCAATCCGTCCAAGAACAGGCGCGTAGCTTACATCAGGCGATTCTGACTGCATGACCCAGTCAGCAAGTCTTATCGCCCGCGCGCCTTTGCCTTTTTCGATAGCACCTTTTGCTTCCAATGCTGCCAGGTGCTTTGCTACTCCATTTGGGCTGCTCATTCCGAAGTGCGCGGCAATCTCGGGAATACTGGGCGGGCGGCCTTCTCGGCGGACGTATTCCGCAATCATCTGCAGCACTTCCCTTTGCCTTTTTGTAAGTCCTTCAACCATTGCAGCCTGCCTGGTGTAAATAATTACACCAATTCTAGTGCCTAGCAAGCAGCCTGTCAAGCATTATTTTGCGATTTTCTAAAAATTATTTTTGAGGGATATGTTGGTAGACTACTTCGACGATAACCGGTCTGTGGTCTGATGCAGGCGTGTCCAGCACTGCAGCGGAGATACCTCTAAGCTCGGAACTGCCAAGAATGTAGTCGATTCTAGCTCGCGGATGGTCTGCGGGGAACGTCATCTCGGGTTCGGTTGAATCACGAACCAGGTCATGAAGCCCTGTGGAGGAAAGCAGCCCTACAAGCGGCGGCGAGTCTTCAAAATCGTTCAAATCCCCACAAAGCAGGACTGGAGTCTCTGCAGATTTGATAAATGAAGCCGTTTCAGCGGATTGCACTATACGTTCATCGGAAGATAATCCCCAGTGGGTGCAAAATACCGTAATCGGTGTCTCCGGGGCTGATACTCTGACCTCCAACAGACCTCGCTGCTCTCCATGGCTTGTCAGGCTGTGAGATTTTACACTCAAAATGGGATACTTGGAGAGTATAAGGTTGCCGAATCCGGACGGGCCGTAAGAAAGGTTGGGTTGGAAAACGAACTCCATCGCCAGCCGTTCACCGAGCCACTTAGGTTGGTCGGCAAACCTGCCCTGGGGCCACTTTCTGCCGACTTCCTGCATACAGGCTATATGAGCGCCTGACGCACGCACGACATCGGCTATTCTTGCAAGTGAATACCGGTTGTCTATGCCATGCCCGCGCCGGATGTTGTATGTTAAGACCAGCATTGCCAGTTGATGCTAAGAGCTTTCTATCATTGTCCCGATGCCTGTGTCAGTGAATATCTCCATCAGGACTGCATGAGGGAGTGTGCCGTTTATGATATGCGTGCGCTCCACTCCTCCATCGAGTGCGGTGATACATGCCTCTACCTTTGGAATCATCCCCTTGTCTATCTTGCCTGACTTAATCATTCCAAGCGCTTCTTCTTTACTCAGGACAGACTTGAGGGTTGATGGGTCATCTTTATCTTCGAATATCCCGGTGACGTCGGTCAGCATCAGCAGTTTTGTCGCCCCAATGGCTGCAGCGATAGCCCCGGCGATGTGGTCTGCATTAACATTCAAACTCTCACCGTTCGGGCCAATGGCAACTGAGGAGATGACAGGTATGTACCCCTGATTAGCGAGCGTGTGCAGGATTTCCGGGTTGATATTGGTTACGCTGCCAACGAATCCAAGCGCGGCATCCTTCTGTTCGGCTTCAATCAGCTTCGCATCTTTGCCTGATAGTCCAACTGCCTGACCGCCGAGCGTGTTGATGATAGACACGATGCCTTTGTTGGTCTTGCCTGCAAGCACCATCTCGACGATTTCCATTGTTTCCTCATCCGTTACCCTCAGACCGCCGATGAATGTCGGCTCCTTGCCGACCCGTTTCATCATCTGGTTTATCTCCGGCCCTCCGCCGTGGACGAGTATCGGGTTCATTCCAACGAACCGCAGCAGGACGATGTCGCGCAGCACTGAGGCTTTCAGCGCGTCGTCGATCATCGCATTCCCGCCGTATTTGATGACTATCGTTTTGCCATAGTATTGCTGGATATAGGGCAGCGCCTGAACGAGTATATTCGCTTGTTCGGAAGTGTAGTTCATATTATCTATAAGAGTCAGCTCTTAGTCCCTTCATACTGATTTTACTGTTGGTTGGCTTCAACCCATACTTTTCTGCTTCTGGGGCCATCGAACTCGCAGAAGTAGATCCCCTGCCATGTGCCCAGCGCCAGTCGTCCGTCATCGACAATCACCTGGACCGAAAAACCCATCATACTGGCTTTGATGTGAGCATCTGCGTTGCCTTCCGTATGGGTGTAACCGGCATCACGCGGCACCAGCTTGTTCAATGCGGCAAGGATATCTCTAACTACGCTTGGGTCTGCATTTTCGTTGATTGTCACGCCTGCCGTAGTATGCGGGACGAAAACAGTCACTACACCATCAGCTATTCCCAGTTCCTGGACTGCCTGCTGGACTTGACCGGTAATGTCTACGAATTCGGCCCGTTGGTTTGTTTTGACACTAAAACTTATCATCTGGTTCGCTCCCTGCGCCTGCGTTCGATTCTCTCAATGAGGATTTTCGGGTTCTCATAAAGAGTCTGCTTTATTTCATCATCAGAAAGCCCTGCGGCATGAGCTACGGTCACAGCAAACTCTTCAGACAGCAGATCACCAGGCGCATGTCCGTCCGTATTTACCAGAAACTTCGCTCCGGCCTCTCTGCCAAGCTGAACTACTCGCCCGTTTGCCAGAGAATGCCCTTTTCTGCAGCTTATCTCAAGAAAAACCTCATGTTCTGCAGCGAGTTTTGCATCATCAGCAGTGATTAGCCCAGGATGAGCCAGGATGTCTACATTGCCGGAGAGTATGGCAGCCTTGTTTGTGCCTGGTTCTACAGGTTCGACGACCGTTTCACCGTGGCATACGATGTAATCAGCGCCAACAGCCAGCCCATGCGCTGCAACTTCGGCAATGGCGTTTGCCGGAACGTGAGTGATCTCGGCGCCGACAAAAACCTCTATCCCCCAGTGCTTTTTGCCCAGTTCAGCATCCCGTCTGACCTCTTCAATAACACGCGCTACGGTCGAATGGCTGATGTGGTCAGCTATTCCAAGCACTGTGTAGCCTTTCACCACGCACCGGCGGATGAGTTCCATCGGCAGAAGTTCGCCATCTGAGAGAAATGTGTGAGTGTGAAAATCGTAAAGCATTTGATAAGCCCCTATCTAAACAGCGATGTTATCGACTCGTCCTCATGCACCCGGCGGATAGCTTCTGCAAAGAGCGGGGCTACGGAAAGCACTTTCAACCGCTCAAGGCATCCTTCCGGCGGACATGGCACGGTGTCCGTCACAACTACTTCCCTTATTTCGGGTCGGTTTAACCTTGCGTAGGACGGTTCCGTGAGTATGCCGTGAGTTGCTGCGATGTAAATCTCGGGTTTACAGCCATGCGCAAGCAGTGCATCGACACATTCATTGATGCTTCCGCCTGTAGTGATGATATCCTCGATTATAACAGGTGTCTTGCCTTTGACATCGCCTGCCAGATGTGTCATTTCGGTCTTCTGATGCTCAGGATGGAACTTGTAACCAACGGCTATCGGAGACTTCAACCTGCTTGATACCTGTCTTACGGTCTTGACTCGGCCTTCATCTGTCGAAACAACCACAATATTTTCCAGCTTCTTTTCTTTGAAATAGCTGGACATGCTGGGGATAGCCGTCAGATGGTCTACAGGGATGTTGAAAAACCCCTGGATGGCGCTTGCATGGAGGTCCATAGTCATAATTCGGTTTGCACCGGCGGCAGTGAGGATGTCTGCAATCAGCTTTGCTGTAATTGGTTCACGGGGCGCATCCTTCTTTTCCTGCCTTGCATAGCCGTAGTAAGGAACGACGGCTGTAACGCTTGCTGCTGATGCCCGTCTGAGCGCGTCCACTATAATCAGCAGTTCAACCAGGTTGGTGTCGACTGGCGGGCAAGTCGGCTGGACAACGAAGGCATCCACTCCTCGGACGCTTTCCTTGAACTTAACGTAGCACTCACCATCGCTAAAGCGAGAGATAGCCAGGTCTCCAAGCTCCATGCCAAGATGCTGTGCGATTTTCTCAGCCAGAGGTCTGTTTGCTGTTCCCGCAAACAGCTTGAGACCGTTTTTTATGCGCGCCATCTATGTCCACCCCCGAAAATACAAATCCAATACTAAGTATGCCTGCCAAACCAGCTCACGCGCAGTCAATTATACACCCAACCTGAAAGCATCTTCAAGGTAGAGTGACCTGAGGAAGAGACGAGTGGCGAGTGATGAGTTCTTCAAGTGCGGAGTGCGGAGTGTGGAATGTGGAATTTTGGGAAACGAGGAAAATTTGAAACCTGAGAAAGTTGGAAAAGGGATAGGATTGGTTGATGCTGGTTAGGAGGTATAGCTGGGCTTCGGTGCAAAAAGCGCGCCGAAGCATTTAGGCATCTTAGATTTATAAGGGGGCTTCGGTAAAAAAAGGTGTGGCGAAAAAGTGAGCGCCGAGGCATACGAGAATCATAACGGAGACTCAACAGATGAGCTTTGAGGCGTAATAGCTTGTGCCAAAGTGAAGTAATGGCTTGGAGTCAATCTGAGTGCCGTTTGACGGGGTGGATACACTGAGGCTGTATAAGCAAGCTGTGGAGGATTGATAAACCCTCCACAGCGGTTATTCAATTATATTACCAGCGTCGTCCGCCACCGCCGCTGCGGCCACCGCCGTAGCCGCCTCGACCACCGCCATAGCCGCCGCGTCCGCCGCGGCTGCCGCCGCCGGTGCGCTCGGCGCGAGGTCTGGCTTCGTTTACCGTAATCGTTCTGCCGCCTACTTCAGTACTGTTAGTGGCATCGATTGCCGTTTCCATGTTCTCCTCAGGAATCTCGACGAATCCGAAGCCTTTGTCTCCTATCATTCTGACTTCAGCGATCGGGCCATACGGCTCGAATAAGTTGCGAAGGTCATCTTCGCTGGTGTTGTAGGGCAAATTCCCTACATAGAGTGTTTTATTGGCCAATTATTTGCCTTCTTTCCGGGAAACACTCCCCAAGGATTCTTCAACGGGCGTGTGGTATCAAGCCACCAACGGGTTCGATCAGTCGCAGAAGACAAAGCGATCTACGTAATTGACCAAGACGCCGATGCGCCTTCGTTGAATCTGTGGCTCACAGTATACACGCAAACAGGCAGGCATGTAAACAAATATTTTGTAACATTTGCCACATGTCTGCTCATCTATAGGATATACCACGTAATATGGCAAGTTAATCATCTGATTAAGAATTAAATTTAGGTAGATTTGTGTCGGAAAACGTTGAACCAATATCCAGATGCTAATTGCTGTCTATTTTAGTGGTCTGCCAGTTCTTAGGGATTGATAGCATTATCTTATGCCTTTATAAAATAACGATTAAGAATAATGTTACGAATATACAAAAATACATACATTATCTATTGACAGCCAAGATTTACATGCGATTACTATATTAGGCCAGGTAATTACTGGAAAGTTTCCAGAAATTGTATGCAGGAGGTGTTAGATGGATAGACGGGGATTTACTTTAATTGAGCTGTTGGTTGTTATCGCTATCATTGCGATCCTCGCAGCGATTCTCTTTCCAGTATTTGCAGCAGCCAAAGAACATGCAAGACAAACGCTGTGTTTGAACAATCTGATGCAATTAGGTAGAGCTATTCGTGCTTATTCCGATGACTGGAATGGCAGACTTCCTACTGTGAGAGTAGCAGGTGAAACTCCAACGGGCACTTTTCTCAATTGGAGCGGATCACGAGATGTTGGCGGAGAGTGCAATCCGGCAAAAGGCGTAATATTTCCTTATGTAAGGAGCGCCAAGATATACATGTGCCCCAGTGACAAAGGGAAATTAGCCAAAAGAGCACCTAATCCGTTCCCATTGAGTTATGCTATGAATATTACTCTCTCATGGAGAATGGTTGAAACCATGCAAAAGCCTGGTTCTTATGGTCCAACCAATACCAGGCTAAGTAAAATACTTATGCTAATACATGAAGACCGAGATACTATTAATGATGGTGACTTTAACTGGATAGGTGATGATATCCCAGATAAAGTACATTACAATGGAACTACCATCCTTTTCTGTGATCTCCATGCTAAGTGGCAACATGTAAATGAGATTAGAACCGCTATAGCAAAGCGGGAGTATGATCCTGATTATGCTCAATAAGCTGCTAATATGATGTATCCGGGATAGGGATTGTTCAAGGTAGAGATTATTCTGCTTTCGTACCGTCCTGCACCGGCCAAAACATCCTCCTAGCCATAAGCCCCGTTACAATGGAAAGAGCTTATGGCTTTTTTATCACAGAATAAGATATGGCCGGAGAGCAAGTCTATCCGGCCATTAACTGCTTCAATATGTTGATTTTCTATACTGAGCCTATCGGGTCAGCGACCACTTCCAATTTCGGTTCTTTGTCACCAGCTTGATTCTTGAATCTTCCCAGTCCGAAATGGTTTTGTCGAAGTTATCTTTAATCGGCTGAAGGATGGATTTAGCATCGTCTGAAAGCGGGCCAAGTCCCACTTCTCTCCATCGGATGAAATACAGGTTCTCCTGGTTCCACGTCAGCCTGTCCAGTTCCTTGCCAAGTTCCTGCCATGGGCCAGGGTATGTTGAAAGGTCAACACCCGATGCAAGCTCTTCAGCGCTGAATGTTCCAACCTCGATACCCTGAACTGTCAGTTTCCAGTCACCCGGTTTAATCCCTGTAACCTTGAAAGGATACCGGTTCAGTTCCTGTGTAAACGGGAGATACTTCAGTACCGGCTGAACCTCGTCGGGAAGATACATCGGGAGTGAGCTGTCTGTTCTGGTAAAGGTGATGCTGTCATCAGTTATCTTCAGATTGCTTACCTTGCACCTGTCAGGCGTGAACGTCGAGTCAGATGCATTTATCTCCAGCCCGGAAGCCTGGTCTGTGCAGCCAAGCGCTTTAATGAGTCCATAAGCCATTGGAATATGCCCTGCAGGGTTTGGGTGGACTGAATCAGGTATCATCGTGAACTCAGGATCATCTGACTTCAGCTTTGTCTGAACATCCAGCATCAGAGTATGAATGTTGTATACCGGCACGCGCTCTTTTCTTGCCAGTTCTTCCACTCCCTGGGCAAACCGAGCCAACGTGTCATTGTAGCCTTTAAGCCCTTCATTTCGGTCATGGTCTATGCAGCCTGGAGTGAGCAGCACTACCTTCACCCCTGCTTTTTTCAGCTCTGATACGAGGCCCTTCATTCCCTGGATGTAACGGTCGTAAGTTTCCTGATTGAACTTTCCGTAACCTGCATCATTCATACCAAAACAGATGCTGACTACCGTTGGGTTGAGGCTTAAAACATCCCGCTGCAACCGGCGAAGCCCGCCTGGGGATGTGTCTCCGCCCCAGCCTGCATTGCGGAACGAGATTTTGGCGTCTGGATAACGCATCGCGACGTAATCCATCACAAACCTGGTGTATAACCGCTGTTCCGTAATGCTGTCGCCAAGGAAGACCATCCTGTCGCCTGGCGCTAGCATAGGTGCTGCAAAACTGGCGCTTGCAAGCCAGGTAAAGAGAACAACGATGCAGCAAAAAACGGAAAATTTCATCTTTACACTCACCTTTCTGAAGCGTGGTATCGTTTGGCTGTTTTGACGAACTCCTCAAACAATGGAAGACAGGTTTCACTGACTGCTTTATCTTTTGAACGTTCAGGATGCCACTGGACAGCAATCAACCAGGGGTGAGAAATTCCCTCTACAGCTTCAATGATGCCGTCCGGCGCTGTGCCCACAGCCTTAAGGCCAGGTGCAAGCTCCTTAGAAGAGATTCCTTGATGATGATAGCTGTTTATTTCCATATTCTGCCTGCCGAGCATCCGGCCTATTCGTGATTCGGAATCGATTTCCACCTTATGAAAAACTGTTGCATCTTTATGATTGCTGTGGATTATACTGTTTCCGATGCAGGCAGGGATATCTGGAATGAGCCGCTTTCCGAGTATTATATTTATCAACTGCAATCCACGGCAGATTCCAAGTATGGGTATTCCTGTTTCAAGCGCTCGAGCAACAAGTGGCAGTTCGTAACCGTCTCGTATTTCATCCCAAAGGAGAGAATACTTCGCTTTTAGTTCATCAAACGACAGTCCCTCGTCTCCTGGCCTGCGCTCATAATGTCTTGGATGCACATCTTTGCCACCTGTTACCAGCAGACCGGTGCAGTCCTCGATACGGCCTTTTCGTCTGTGACCTATAGCAACAGGGCAGCCGCCTGCACGTGTTATAGCACGGGCGTAAGAGAGATAGCTTTCACCTCTATAGCGCCAATCATCTGTAGTGCCGGTTGTTATTCCAATAATGGGTATATTTTTCTGCAGCATTCCGTGTAAGTGTAGCATTCATTCTATATTACTGTAAATTCATGAGGTATAATGCATTTGGTAGGTGAAAGGAGAATCGAGTATGAATATTAATTCGGGAAGCAGGAAGATTAGCCGCAGTTTGGTGGTTATTTCCATGCTCTTGTGTTTAATACCTGTAGTATGCGCTGCCGAGCATGCTCCGGATTCTATAATTATCAAGTTGAAACCGGGGAAGAAGGCATCAGAAATAGGTTTATTAAACTCATCTGTCAGAGCAACTAAAAGACATGCAATAAAAGATATCGGATATTATAGCTTCAAGCTGCCAAAAGGGGCAGATTTGGAAAAAGTAATTGAAAGATATCAGAAGCATCCGGCAGTCGAATACGCTGGCCCAAACCATACGCTTCGCATAGCTGCAGTTTTTCCTGATGATCCGGTCTTTTACTATGGTGATGAGTTCTGGGGAGTCCCTCAGTGGGGGCTGTATAACGATGTGGGCACTCCGGGCGCTGACATCCATGCAGTCGATGCCTGGGAGATAACTACGGGCAGCCCTGATGTCCTCATTGCAGTAATTGATACCGGAATTGTCCCGGACCATCCTGATTTAGCGGATAAAATCTGGACAAACCCGGGAGAGATCCCTGACAACGGGATAGATGACGATAATAACGGCTACGTAGACGATGTAAACGGCTGGAATTTCATTGATAATGATAATTTTCCGCTGGATGACCACTATATAACTCATGGCACAATGGTTGCCGGTATAGCAGCAGCGGCTGGAAACAATATGGAAGGCATTGCAGGCGTGGCATGGGGATGCCCAATACTGCCGTGCAAGGTAATCGCAAGCAATGGATACGGACTTGAAGACGATGCAGCTCGTGCTGTGGTATATGCTGTCGATCTCGGGGCGAAAGTTATCAACATGAGCCTGAGTGGAGATCACACTCCGGCACTTGAAGCTGCAATCGACTATGCATGGAGCAAAGGCTGCCTGTGTGTTTGTGCGAGCGGTAACGAGAATCGCTCGACTCCTACTTATCCCGCCTCTTATACTAATGCTCTGGCTGTTGGCGCAAGCAACGAGTTCGACCAGCGCTGCACGGCTCTTGATTGGGGAGCAGGCGGCAGTAATTATGGCAGCTATCTGGATGTTGTCGCACCTGGAAGCTATATAGTGAGCTGCGGTTACTTCCTGTATGATTTGGGACTGGCCTACGAGCCATACGATACTCAGTCAGGCACATCTGCAGCTGCCCCGTTTGTTTCAGGAGTCGCAGCATTGATTTGGTCAATTCATCCTGAATGGACCAACGCTATGGTGAAGCATCATATAGAGCACACAGCAGACGATATCACTGATTATGGTGTTGGTTTTGACATACATACAGGATGGGGCAGAGTCAACGCTTATCGAGCGCTTTCAGAGCCGATAGCTACCGTCCAAACGGTATCGGAGATCAAATATCTCAGTCCAGGCAGCGTGATAATGCTTTCTGATAAAGTCTTGTCGACAGCATCCGGGCAGCTTGCTAACAGGTTGTATGTACAGGATGAAAACAGGGCATCTGGAACTCTGCTCTACTTCAGTGGAACCGGAGTGCCAGGCGATCTAAAGGCTGGTGAAAAGATCAGCATACTTGGAACCGTTACCAATGTAAACGGAGAAATAGGAATACTGAACCCGCAGATTCTGAGCAAGACAACAGGTGCCGCGCCTAAACCTCTTGGAATGAATAACAAGACAGTTGGAGGCGGTCCGGCTGGGAATCAAAAGGCTGTCGTCAATCACTATTCCTACCCGCAGCAGAAGGCTTTGGGTATCAATAACATCGGCCTTTTAGTTACCACTTTTGGTAAGGTGACTGCTGTAGGGTCAAACTATTTTTACATTGACGATGGAAGTAAACTGCGGGACGACACCGGCAACACAGGTATAAGAGTCTATTTCGATCCCAATAAACTACAGAGGCCGGACACTAACCAGTATGTAATCATTACAGGTATATCCAGTTGTGAGTTCGTGCCTGAAAGCACTGAGCATGTTCGAAGAATCCTCCGGCCAAGGGTTCAACAGGATATACGTATCCTCAAGTAAGCTTCTTCAACTTCAGGCCCGATGTTTACGCACCGGGCCTGAAGTGTTTCTATCCCATATTCTGGTTTCTGTACTTATCTCCTTGCCTAACAGCTCTGCTTGCTATATGATTGGCTGAGAGAGGTTAGGAGAGTGCTGAAAAGACCGCTTTTTCTGATAAGCACAGCGTTTTCGGCAGGTATATTGGCGCTTGGTACGCTTCACCTTCCATTTGTGATAGTTGCCGCGGGACTGATATTTTCTGCTGCTGCAGCAACCGCAAAACGTCGTTTCGTGCTCTCATTATTACTCGTCATCGCACTTGTAGGTGCTTTTCGCTATCATATTCATATGACACTTCCGCCTGATGACGTTTCCAGGTTCATCGGGACTGCTGTATCTTCAATCCAGGGCTGCGTTATATCAGATATAGACATCCGCGATGACAGGGCGATGTATATTCTGTCAGTACAGGAACTGACAATCGCTGGGCGGAGGACTCCGGCATCAGGCAGGTTGATGGTAGTACACTATAAGCCTACTGGAAAACCGGACTGGCAGCCGCCGGATTATGGGAACCTTGTGCTTATCCGGTCTCGTCTATCCAGGCCGCCAGAAGCAAGCAATCCAGGTGCTTTTGCATGGAAGGATTATCTGGTTCGCAAGAGAATACATGCGGTTACTTATATTACCAAGCCATATCAGATACAGGTTGTAAGGCAGTCTGCAGGTAATCCGGTGACAGCAGCGGCTTATATGGCAAGGGACAGACTTGCAGAGACTGTAGATACCGCTCTTCCTGCTGATGAAGCGTCTGTGGTTACTGGTATGGCGCTTGGAACATACACTACTCTTCCAGACCGGTTGCTGTCCAACTTTACCCGCACCGGCACACTGCACCTGATGGCTGCCTCAGGGTTCAATTGTGTGGTTCTGGTTATTGCATTCAATTTTCTGTTAGCGAGGATATTGAAATTCCCCAAAAAGCACGTCCATGTTATCTTAATCGGAATACTGGTCTTCTACATGTTGATGGTAGGCACAAAACCGTCTATTGTAAGAGCAACTCTAATGGCCTCGCTGCTGCTTTTTGGAGTTTTAATCAACAGACCTGCAGATACTATCAATCTGCTGTTTGCGGCTGCGTTGATTATATTGATGATTAACCCCGCGGATATTTATGATATTGGGTTCCAGCTTTCGTTTTCAGCAGTCATGGCACTGGTAGTTGTTTTTCCAGCTATAGAGATGTCAGCCGAAGCCATGCGGGTTAATCCACTGCCTGCTCGAAGACAAGCGAACATAATCATACGGGCAGCAGCCTGGATATTTAGAGAAGGCTGGCAGGGATTGTTGACTACAGTTGCTGCAACTCTAGGCACTATCCCTCTGATAGTTTACTATTTTAATTATTTGTCTCTGGTCTCGTTTTTAGCGAATGTCGTGGTGGCGGCAACTGTACTGCCTATCTTTGTTATAGGTCTTCTTTTGCCAGTAGTTGGTTCAGTGCCGCTTGTTGGAGACATCCTTGCTATTGCAGGAACTGCCATAACCCGCTTTTCACTGGCATCTATCAACTGGTTTGGTGAGCTGCCGAACAGTTGCATATACATGCCATCTCCGGGAACCGCCGGAGTAATCGGTTATTATATCTTGCTTGCTGCAGGACTTTGGTATGTCAGATCAAAATTCAAAGGTAAAACCAGGGCACACACTCCTTAGTCTGTGCTGTGTCATAATGATAGCTGTATGGGTCTGGGCACTGATTCCACGGCCTCCAGTGATGTCTGTCACGTTCTTGAGTGTAGGGCAGGGGGATTCTGCCGTCCTGCGGACTCCATCTGGCAAAACAGTGGTAATAGACTGCGGCCCTGGGCCTGGCAATCGCAACGATTTCGATGCTGGAGCAAAGGTTGTCACTCCATTCTTAATGAGAGAAGGCGTAAACCGTATCGATGCGCTTGTGTTTACACATGCACATGAAGACCACATCGGCGGAGCTGTATCCGTTATCCGCAATTTCAAGATAGACACTGTCTTCGATCCTGCACTTGCACATCCAACAGGCAAATATAAAGAAGTGTTGGAACTAATCGAGCAGCGAGGGATAAAATACCGGCAGATCAGACGAGGTTATGAGATAGACTTCCATGATGGAGTGGTTATCGAGGTTCTCAACCCGCCTGATTCCATTTCCTCTACGAATGATGATAAAGAGCTAAACAACACATCGATTGTGCTGCGGGTAAAGTTTGGCAAGACTGCCATCATGTTTGCTGGAGATGCAGAGGAGTCTGCTGAAACCCGCATGCTCGGGGAATGCGGCGACCTTACATCTCAAATCCTCAAAGTGGGCCATCATGGCAGCCGTCAGGCTACTTCACAGGAATGGTTAGAGGCTGTACAACCGGAAATAGCTGTTATCTCAGTAGGTTGGAACAACCAGTTCGGCCATCCGAGCAAAGAGACACTCAAACGTCTTGAAAGCGCTGGCGCAAAGGTCTTCAGAACTGACAAAAACGGAGGAATCACTGCTGTCACCAACGGGCGGCGAATTTCCGTTTCTTCCGTTCGTAAATCAAGGTAATCAACCTGCCTGGTAATCCTACCTGTTTTCTCTTTCACGCTCAGCTTCATCTGAAGTGCCCCATTAAATCAGACGATAATCTAGCATGAATGCGGAAGAACATATATGAATATTCCGGCTGCCGGTAAGGTGGCTGGGGGATATCCACTACATATGCACGTAATCTGAAAAGGAGGTCCTAATGCAGCTACTGGACCTGGATATGATTGAGGCACGTGCTGAACAGCCTCGAAAAACATTTTACCAGGAGACTCTGGAGGAGCTTGCTCAGTCTATCAAGGAGCGCGGAGTACTTGAGCCGATTGTCGTTCGGCCTATACCCAGCGGTAAATATCAAATCGTTATGGGTGAACGGCGCTACAGGGCAAGCATCCTGGCAGGGCTGACGCAGATACCTGCCATTGTCAGAGAACTATCCGATGAAGATGCCGCCGCCGATGCGCTGCTTGAGAACTTCCAACGTGAAGACCTGAATCCTGTAGAAAGAGCATCTGCAATAAAACAGTTGATGAACTTCATGAGCTGGGAGCAGTGTGCGAAGACGTTGGGAGTAGCGGAATCAACGCTGCGCCGCTATCTGGAACTGTTGGACTTGCCGGAGTCCATCCAGAGGGAGCTTGCAAAGCGGGAAGAGGAGAACGATGGCTCGTTCCTTGAAGGCCATGCGCGGCTGCTTAAAGCATTTGCTGGCGATGAGAAGATGCAGCTTCGGTTAGTGCAGAAGATCAAGACCGAAAGGCTGTCCATAGACGAGACACAAAAGCTGATAGATGCGATAAAGGAAATGCCTGGGAAGGCTGAGGCTTTCATGAGGGTACCGCTGAACGTAACTCAGGAAATCCTACGCCATGCAGGCCGCAGCACTGAAAAGAAAAGGCCGTTCAAGCCTCAGACTGCTGAACAGCATCTGAAGCAGATATTGAAAACTACTTCCACGATGTCTGATATACTGGACGACCGTGTAGTCGAATACCTGTCTGGAACAGAGGCCAATCAGTTGCTTTCTGCTATCTCAGAGCTTACAGATCAATTGGTGAAGTTCGGCCAGGTGTTGCGTGTAAGCCTGCAGAAGAACGGTGATGGGTTCAAGGAGATATATATCCACTGCCCGCTGTGCGGCAGAATAGAGCTTATCGGCAGTCTCAGGTGTGCAGTATGTTGGACAGTGCTGCGAAGGTGCTACGACTGCGGCAACTACGACAAGATGTATCAGCGCTGCAGTGTCACTGCTCAGTATGTGTATATGTCTGAAGCTGAGTCGCCGGATGAATACTCAGCATCTTATAAATGCGAAAATTACAAGCCTCGCTTTGAGGCCAAACAAGCCGCTTAAACAGAACACATATAGATGCCTCCTGAACAATGCAGACGGCCGCCTTCCTGGCGGCCGTCTGCTGTTTATGCCTACAGTGAGCAACCCAGGTATGAGGTATGAGGTATGCGGTATGAGTGGGCTGCTAAGTAAGGCTTGGCATGTGGTTCTGGCAGCTTAGTTTCAGTCGGTAAGCTGAGATCAGTTAACGAGGAAAATCTGAAAGTGAAGAAAGCTGGAAAAGGGATGATTCTGGTTGATGCCACTTAAAATTGAAAACATGGGCGTCAGCGCAAAAGGCGTGCGCCTACGCATATAAAAGATGAAATTTACTGATGCCCTATACTCGTACTAAATATACTCGGGCTAAATTTGCAATTTAGCCCGATGCTTAGCCAGACTATCAGCATCACGTGCCTGGCTTTTACTTAGCAGCCTACTCATACCTCATACCCCATACCTCATACCCCGACTTTCCCTTCATTCCGCACTCCGCGTTCCGCATTCCGCATTCTACCGGTTTGCTTTGGGGAGGGTTTGTGTTAGAATATTGTAGCAGCAAATCAAGTAGGTCAGGCCAGAACCAGCAGGTGTCTGGCTTTTTGTCTTGATTGGCGGGATATTATGCAATTTGTTGATCAGGTAGAGATTCACGTAAAAGCAGGAGACGGCGGTAACGGGATAGTTGCTTTCCGAAGGGAAAAATACATCCCGAGAGGCGGTCCGGCTGGCGGTGACGGCGGCAGAGGCGGAGATGTCATCATCCAGGCTGACGAAGCGCTGAACACGCTGGTTGATCTCCGTTATAAGCGGAATTATAAAGCAGAGCGAGGCGGCGATGGCGGCTCCAACAATAAAACCGGCAGGGATGGCAACAGTCTTGTCATCAGAGTGCCTGTAGGTACGATTATCAGGGATAAAGAGACCGGAAAAGTCATAGCTGACCTTGTTGAACACGAACAATCGGCTGTTGTTGCTGAAGGCGGTCGCGGCGGTCATGGAAACGCTCATTTTGCCACAAGCACCTTGCAGACTCCGAGGTTTGCTGAAAACGGAGACCCTGGTGAGGAACTGGACCTGGTCCTGGAGCTTAAACTGCTTGCAGATGTAGGGCTGGTAGGGTTTCCGAATGTTGGAAAGTCCACGCTCATCTCCCGAATGTCCGCTGCCAAGCCAAAAATCGCCGATTATCCGTTTACAACGCTTGCTCCAAACCTGGGAGTAGTCCGGGTCAACGAATTCAAGTCTTTTGTTATGGCAGATATGCCTGGATTGATAGAAGGAGCGCATCTTGGCGCTGGTTTGGGGCATCAGTTCCTCCGTCACATAGAGCGCACCCGATTGCTTGTTCATATTCTGGATGTCTCAGGCGCTACCGGCAGAGATCCGCTTCACGACTTCGATGTCATCAATGATGAGCTTGTTTCCTTCAATCCGGCTCTTGGAGAACTGCCGCAGATTGTTGCGCTGAACAAGGTGGATGTGCCCGGCGCTGCTGAGCTTGCATCGGAAGTAGCTGAAGCGCTTCGTAATCGTGGTTACACCGTGCATCTCATCTCTGCTGTAACCGGTCAGGGAATCCAGGAGCTTATGTATACTATTTCCGACCATCTGGATAAGCTTGGACCTAGAGAGCAGATGCCTGTTGATGAAGCGGTTGTGACTTTTACCGTTGAACCGGAAGCTGAAAGATGGGAAGTCCGGCGGACTGGTGAGAATGAGTTTGTTGTAGAAGGCCGGCCTGTTGAGTTGGTGGTTGCCCGGACCAACATTGCAAACGAATATGCCCTGCGCAGGCTGCACAGACAACTCGAACGTATGGGAGTGATTAAGGAACTCCGCAAGCAGGGAGCTTCCGAAGGCGATACAGTCAGAATCCGCGATATCGAGTTCGAGTTCAAAGATGAAGACGCAAGGTAACCAACCGCAGCGAATCGTTGTCAAGGTTGGCACAAGCACCTTGACGGGCGGCCTGGGTAAGATAGACCGGGATTACATAAAGGACCTCGTTGCTCAGATAGTCAGACAGGTTTCTTCAGGAAAACAGTGCGTGATTGTTACCTCCGGGGCTATCCGTGCCGGAGTCGAAAAGCTGAAGCTGGATAGCCTTCCAAGGACAATTCCCGAGAAACAGGCAGCGGCAGCCGTCGGTCAGGGGATTCTTCTGCATACTTATGCGGAGTACCTCAATGAAATGGGCATTTCGGCTGCGCAGTTGCTTTTAACCCGTGATGATTTTGTCGATCGCCAGCGTTACCTGAATGCCCGCAATACGCTGAACAGCCTGTTGAGCTATGGGTGTGTCCCTATCATAAATGAGAACGATACCATTGCAGTAGATGAGATCAAATTCGGCGATAATGATACCCTTGCTGCACTGGTGGCATCTGCTTTGAATGCCGATTTGCTCATACTGTTGTCGGATACTCCTGGGCTTTATGACAGAGACCCATCACTTCCCGGCTGTCAGGTTATTCCAGAGATAAGTGTTATAACCCCTGAAATCCGAGCGCTTGCCGGTGATTCCTTAAATGGCGACGGCACTGGCAGTATGAAAATCAGAATCGAAGCTGCCGAGATTGCCACCAGTTCCGGCGTGGAGATGGTGATTGTCGATGGCCGTTATATGGATGTAATCGACGCAGTTATAAGAGAAGAACCAATTGGGACCAGGTTTCTTGCAGGAGGCAGCAGGCTGTCCAACCGAAAGCGATGGGTTGCGTTCTCTACGCCCGTGCGAGGTGTCATTACGGTAAACGAAGGCGCAAAAAAGATGGTTGTAGAAGGTGGAAAGAGCCTTTTACCTGTTGGGATTGTCGATGTATCCGGCACGTTTCAAGCTGGAGACCTTATAGCCATAGCGGATGAACAGGGAACGCGGGTAGCCAGAGGTTTCGCCAACTACAGCGCAACCGAAATCAGGCAAATCAAGGGGCTGAAGACCTCTCAGATAGAAAAGGTGCTTGGCTACAAGGATTTTGACGAGGTTGTCCACAGAGATAATCTCGTAATTGGTGTATAAGTAGTTCCCTAGTCTTCACTCATCCGGGAAATACAAAACGGAAGCTTTAGCTAATATTTCCTTTACGAAAGAAGTTTTTGCTTCCGTATAGGCTTCGCGGTCGGTTTGGTGGAGTTTAGCCAGCTCATACTTTAATGAAGCGTAACGCGATGCATCTTCAGGATAGGTTCTCAGGTAGTCACGGAATGTCAGTCCTTCCCACAATTTATGTCCTGCAGGGGCAATGTGTATATGATGAGTGCGTTTCCCCATCATTTTCTCCCGGATGATGACAACCGTATGGTCAGCATACCACCAGCATTCGCACTCCGGCCTGTTGAACAGTGGAATGATGTGTTTTCTCGCTTCATCGAATGAGGAGACTTCAACAAGTATATCTATAATAGGCTTGGCAGGCATTCCAGGGATGGATGTGCTGCCGTAATGCTCGATTTTTAGAGCCAGGTCAGTTCCCAGAGTCTCATACAGGTAGTTTTCCATCTCCCGATACTTCTCAGGCCATGATGGATCGTACTCCACAAGCTGGATATCATCATCCCAGGCCTCTGAAGCCCCTAAGTAGCCGTTGGCATGAATCCGAAAACTGCGAGTCGAGAGGTTAGAGCAGCCCCAACTAGAAGGGCAGTTTGCTGTGAACTCTCCTAATGATCCGTCTATCCACTGCCAGGTCAGATCTCCCTGCCAGACTATGCAGTCCTGTCCGTCTTGTGGTTCCAGCACCGTCCAGGTATCGTTTTGCAGGTGCCAGGCCATCATGCCTTCGGGGATATTCTCTATCCGGCTGACCTCGAGACTCAGGAAAAGCAGAAAGTCATCCTCTGTTGTGCTTCCAGTGTAAGCAACATATCTGGAAACATCTCCGATGTGCCCGATTTCCCTTGTCAGCCTTGGAAACAGGTCTTTAAGGAAGTCGATAACTCCGTCAGCGCTGCCATTATACAGCCCTCCGATTAGTTTTATATCTGCTGTAGGTGTCAAATCAACTCCCAACTTAAGAAAAGGTATGAGGTATGAGTTAGCTCCCACTCGTCACTGTTTTTGTATGCGTCGGCGCGCGTTTTTTGCGCCGACGCCCAATTACCCGCAGGCTAAATCCTACCCTCGGGTTAAATACCACCCTCGGGCTAAATTTGCAATTAAATACTACCCTCGGGCTAAATTTTCCCCTCGGGCTAAATTTGCAATTTAGCCCGGAAAGGCTGAGAGAGGGATTTGCAATCCCGGTCTTTGGTGCTTCATATAATGATTCGGGATCACAGATCCCTCACCTGCCTATTCGGGGGAAATTGCAAATTTCCCCCGAATAGATTCCTTAGCTATCAGTCCGTGAGGGATTGCAAATCCCTCACGAGGAATGAGAGGGATTACAAATCCCTCCCGATGAATAACTCCTCATCACTCGCCACTGTCTTTGTAGGCGTCGGCGCACATTTTTTGCGCCGACGCCCAGTTATGATTCTCAATCAGCACCAACAAATATCATCTTTTATATCTACAGAAGCGGAGTCAATATTTCTATTGCCCGCTTGATATCCTGAATCTGTCTTTCGCCGGATATTTCGCGCTCGATTGTAATCGGGTTGCTGTAACCGAACGATCTGAGCTTGGGAATAAGCACCGGGAAGTTTACCTTGCCTTCACCAAGAGGAGTCTCGCGTCCAAGTTTGTTCGGGTCAGTCGGATATTCTCCGTCTTTGGCATGTACTCCCTTAACATACGGCCCAAGGATGTCCAGCGCGTCAACAGGATTGCCTTTTCCGTAGAGCAGCAGGTTGGCAGGGTCCAGGTTTACTCCCAGATTATCCGTTCCGACGTCAGTTATAGCCCTGAACAGCGTTACAGGGGTTTCCTGCCCGGTCTCGAAGCAGAAATAGAGGCCGTTATCCTTGCACGCCTGCGCAACGATCCGCAGTGCCTCGATTGTCCCTTCATAATTCGGGTCTTTCGGGCTTTCAGGAATAAATCCTGCGTGGGTAGAGATGCTTGGGGCATCGATCCATTTTGCAAACTCTATGGCCTTCATCATAGAATCCACCCTCATCTGCCTGTATTCCGGTGGAACGAAGCCAAGAGTGCTTGGACCGTCTATGAAGTTCCAGATAGCCGGACCAGGATACCCAGCCCAGAATGACGACAATCTGACATTGTATTGCTCGAACGCGTCTACAATCTTCTTTGCGATTTCTTTCGTCCAAAGGTCAGGATTCCATGTGCTAATCTGGCAGGTAGGAAGCCCTATCTCTCTGATTTTTGCAATACTTTCGCCAGGGTTCTCCGTCAGGTTAGTGATAACACCAAGTTGGATAGCCATTTCATCTCCTAACATATCATCCGAGATTGAAAACCAGTACCACTTATCCGTTTATGCCGTGGATACCTCTAATGTACAGCAAAAAAAGCTGCCGCTTTGACAGCTTTTATCTTGAAAGTCTCTGTACTGATTACTAATTATTGCCTATGCTGCAATCTCTTCATCGTGCTCTGCGTTATCTTTATCGAATACAGGAGGCAGCCCGATACCCTCAAGAAGATGGCTGTACTCGGTACACATAGCTTTCCAGATATCCTCCTGTTTGAACTCAGAAAGCATTCTCCGCCGGCCTTCTATCCCATGAGCCTTCCTCAAGCCTGGATACTTCACATATTTTCGTATGGCATCTGCCAGTGCAGCCGAATTTCCAGGCTCGACCAACGTTCCGGTCTCGTTATCTACAACCGCATCTATGCAGCCTGGTATAGCCGTTGCCACTACAGGAAGCGCCATCGATGCAGCTTCCATCGGGACTACAGGAAAGCCTTCCCGATAAGTCGGTAGAGCGAGAATATCCATAGCTGCATAAAACGGAGGTGTGTTCCAGTCAGAACCGGTCAGAATGATGCGCGAGTCATTCCTTAGAATCTCTTCTGTTTCCTGCGGCACCGGGTCCTGCGGTTCAAATGGCCCAACAACCAGCAGCCTGAGTTCAGGAAACTCGTTTCTCAGCACCTTCCAGGCATCTACAAGCTCGATCAGACCTTTATCCCGGACAATCCGGCCTACAAATCCTATTACTACAGCATCCTCTGGAATACCGAACCTGGTTCGAGTGTCAATTCTGGCCCGTTCCCCGACGCGAAGCGGATTGAACCTTCCTTTCGAGTCCACTCCATTGATGCTTCCGCTAAGCAGCACTTTAATCTTGTCTTCAGGACAGAGGTTTTCCATTATTGCCACATTTCTAATGGAATGGCTTACGCACAGGACTTGGGTTGCCAGTTTGCAGGCTGTCTTTTCAGTCCAGTGAAGGGTTTTCCGCTTGCGGCCTGTTGCTGTCATCAAGGGCAGACCATGAATGTGGTAGATCCGGACAGGCACTCCTGTAAGCCACGCTGCAATCATCCCCAGCAGCCCGCCTTTAGGCGTATGAGCGTGGACAATCGTCGGGCGGATTTTTCTTAGTGTGAATACGATTCTGCCAAGAGAAAACAGGTCCCGAAGCGGCGTAATTCGTCGAGACATAAGCACAGGATGGACTTCAACCTTTTCCTGCTCTTCAAACCTGTCCAAAAGCTCCCCAGGTGAGGAGATTGCGTGTATCACAAATCCCCTGGTCTTCATGTAACTGACTTGTCCTGTCAGGAAGCCAAGCGATTCTGGAACGGTTGTAATGTGGACGAGACGCGGCCGTCTCGACGCTTCAGACATACCTCGGTCCTTTCCTTCACTACATTCAAAAACTCGTTTCGCTGTTGGCGCAGCGTGTTTTCGTGATACTCCAGAGCTTTAGCCAGGTTTCTCTCAGACATCCGAGCCATCCGCTGCAGGTCTGTTTGCCGTTGCAAGAGCCTCAAGCAGCGGCCGATACTTACCATCACCGATAAACAGCAATTTCAATGCCAGCCCTTGCTGGATGCAGCGTGTAGCGGCTTCAATCAGCACATCCGGCGATTTATACAACTGGGCAAGCGAGCCTACACTGACCAGGAGATATGGTTTGTCTTTACTATGGGGCTTGCGAGGTTCTGAGATGAATGCATCATCGGGCAGGTCAATGTCCGATACACCAACAGAATATTCCGGGTGACCATCTCAGGTGAACCGAGTTTTGCAAGCGCAGCAAGCATTCCCCACTGGCATCCTGCATAGACGACGTTCCCAACAAGCGTCCATGAGAAGTTGCACCTAAGGCTCAGGCTCTTCCGAGTGTTTTCGGCACTGTAATCAAGCCCAAGCCTTGAAGATTCAATTCCCGTATGTTGTTTCAGCTCAGCTGCACACATTGGACTCAAGCTTGTTCTCGCTATATTTGCCTCGCCTTGAAGCTATCAGCTTATGCAGCCAGTTTCGCCTCGTCTTTGGGCTGTAGGCAAGCGGCTGCGATGGCACTTTTTCCCCGTTCAAAATCCTCTGGCCGTTGTGCCAGGCAAGCTCCTGCGTCATTTCTGAGCCAACCAGGTTCAAGAGTGTATCTACAGCCTCGCTCAGCCTGGGGCGGCGGCGTCCAGCCGAATGAGCATCGGAAGCAACAAAATGAACCCACTTATGCTGCAAGAAAAGCATCATTGTCTCTTCCGCCTGCCTGCCATGTATGCCCAGGATACTCGATGCATTGCACTGCACCAGCATCCCACGGCTTACCAGTGGTTCCAGTATCTGCGGTTTTTCTTGAATCACCACTGACCGCTCAGGATGCGCCAGTATTGGTGTAATCCCTCTGGTCTGAAGGCTGAAGACAAGCTGCTCAAATCCCATTGGGATGATGTTCAACGGACAATCCAGCAGAAGGTAGTTGGATGAAGCAAGTTTAACAGGCAGTCCGGCATCGACAGCCCGCAGTACATCATCTGATGGATACACCTCAACTCCTGGTGCCACATTGAGCGTTATACCCTGAGCATCTATAGCTTTTTGAAGTTCTCTGACACTCTCCGAAACGCATGTTGCTGTGGCAAATTCATTCGTTTCAGCCATGTGTGGAGTTGCAAAGATGGTTTTAGTGCCATCTGCTGCTGCCAATCGAGCTATTTCAATGGCTTCCTCGATTGTTTCAGGGCCGTCATCCATCTCAGGCAGTATGTGACTGTGAATATCTATCATGTAGTTCTCCGAGATCATTATGCTGCTCGTTTCTGATAATTCTAGCAGCGTTTGTGTCGGCACCAAGAATCACTACCCTTTTGACCTCATGCCTGGGTCTGTGTTCACGGTTCTGATATGCAATACTAGCCAGACTGAGCATTGCCCGTACGCCGCCGACTGATACAATGCTGATTAACCAGAAAATAATGAGGACTGACCGGGGCAGGATACGGCCATCTGTTAGCGACTGGATGACAATCATCCCTGCAAGCCCGATGCTGTTGGCATAGACGACTCCCCACAATGACTCAAGTCCGGCAAACCTCCAGGCGTAACGGTATAGTCTGAGCGCTGAAAATGCGCAAAGGTAAATCGCCAGAGCCAAAGGCAGGCTGAGGAAATGGTCTTCTAAGTGGAGGTCATATATAAAGGAAAATGGCCGGCCTTCAAAGCGAAGCAGCAGAGAGATTATAAGGGAAGCAAACAGTGCTGTAGTGTCTACTAACATCAATATAAGGATTATCGCGCGGGATTTTGCATTACCTGGAAATCCGGTCTGCGTCTTCTCTACTGCCATACTTTTGCCTAACCTCCACAATAACGGTCTTTAGAGAGGTATAGTGTTTTGTGGAGTGGCTGATGCAACCGGTAGCATATATCGATGATTGCTGTGATTCTGACCATACCGGAAATATCTACAAACGGTTTTTTATAAAGTGGTTCTTTAATATTCCCAGTAAATTTACCTGGTTTTCAGGCTGTGCTGAGATCGTCGTTTATCTGCTGTGGATTTATAAAGTGATCCGGTTACCAGCTCGCTCCCGTCATATTATCGGCTTGTTATTAAGAGGATTTCAGGTAAATTTGAGCTTTGGGCAGTAGTGATATTTCTAATAATCTGAGAAATATTTGGTTATATTTAATTATAGTTAATCTTCTTTCTTTTTCTTGTGATGTCCTTTCTTTATGTGTGTCTCATGTGTGAGGCCGCCTCTTATGTTGACCTGATGCGAGGCTTCTTCTGGCACTTCTTTACCTACAACTTCTGATGTAGCGCCTCCATGAGGGCTCAAAGCCGCAGCCTCCTCAGAAGACAACTCTTCTGGCTTCTTTTCAACAAAGTCTTCATCACGTTCGTCTTCAACCATCAATTTCTACCTCCAAAGCAAAATACCCTGTACCTTCATACCCCATATCTTCTGGAAAACCGATGCTGAGGGATTTTGACAAGGAAAATTTGAAAAGAGAGAAGACAGGAAATGGATAGATGTAGTCTCCATGAAAGACATCTCATCCCAACTTATCCTTACTCGTCCATGAAATCCGTTCCGTTATCCAGTTATCACATTTTAAATACCTATATGCGTCGGCGCGGTTTTTTTCGCCGACGCCCAGTTATGAGACTTAACCAACCTCGGGAGAAATTTTCCAACCTCGGGAGAAATTTGCAATTTCTCCCGAACATATTGCTAAGGAATCTGTGATTCCGAACAATTATCTAAACATCAATAACCGGGATTGCAAA